>JAKUUF010000001.1 GCA_022448705.1 SAR324 cluster bacterium
CCTGGGAAATCTGCGAACTTCTCGAGGAGGATCTCTGGTTGAAATTCATTTTCAGGACAACAGACCTTTTATCCTGTATTTCGGGTTCTAAATCACCACAGCCGGAGAAGAGGAAAAAGGGGATCATCCCAAATATAAGCGTAAGAAAATTACGACTGAATAACATTGTTATGCTTATGGTGTTTATTTTAATATAAACAATCTAACCGTAAAAGATAATGAGATTGCTGAAAATTTGGAAAATACCTGCTTAAATAGCTATTCAGTTGAAATATGCAATTTGTAACATGAATCTATCAGTTTTGGAAGAATTGTGGATTTTACCTGGAGTCCTGACTGCGAAGTATTAGTGGGGTTTATTCACAGGGAATGATGGAGTTCCCCTTGAGGTTGTGTCAATGTGAAACAAAAGGCATGATTTTAACAATGTAAATTGTCAAAAAACCGAAAAGGAATAAAAATGGTGTGTCCCATGTATGAGGGGCGAAAGCTTCTGCAAGAGTCATTACTATGGGAAATATAATAAGCGCACAAATAAATTCAGAAGAGGTAAAGCCTGAATGAAAAAATATAATTACAATGATGCTTGTAAAAAACACACATGCACTTCCTTCAACTGTTCTTTCATATGTTATTTTTGAAAAAAGGGCATAAGTCTTATATTTTATCCTGCCAAATCTAACTCCTACAGGTTCAGCAAGGCCGTCACCAATTCCATTTACAAGTATAGGTATCAAGATCAGGTCACCGTAACCGAATGTAAAAAAATAAATCATAATTGGTATAAGAATCAGATATCCAACTGTTATTTGTGTAGAGAGCCAGAGAAGAGTATTTGGCCGATCCTCAGGTCTATCAAAAGATAAAAACATTCTTTGTATAATCCTTGACTTATTTCTTACCGGTTTGATGTATATTATGAGACTGCCGACTGCAAGAAAACTTCCTATAATTATCGATTCTATTGAGGGCTCGACTGGAAGAATATTGTCAAGAAACATTGGGACAAAAAATAAAGCGAAGTGGTTAATCTTTCTGGTATAGTTAACCTTTACACCTTTGTAATAAACAAGACTGCCTGATGCATATGCAACTGAAATCAATATCCCCGTTTGTATTATTACTCTTAAAAATGCTGGATCAATCATTTATATGATTCAAATTAAGGAAAGGTAAAAGACTGGGAAGAATTTGTAAGGGTTAGGTCAGCGAATAACTGGATGCAGCAATTATGCTGTTCTTGTTTCTATATGCCTTATTTCTAAAAGGAATATGTCCAGGAAAGACGCGTAATGCCGCCTGGCATTCCAACCTTTGACGGCAGGGATTCTCCACGGTTGTTATAAGTTGCATCGTAGATGGTTGAATCAATAATGGTGTTGCCAGCAAACGGATTGTCTATAATCTCTCTTTTCCCGGGAAAGAGAAATTCCAGCATGAATCCGAAACTATCTCCACCGGAAGCAATTCCCATGCGCCTGAACGGCATGATGCCTGCTGACCCGCTTATCTCAGTCTGTGTAACGGGAGCATAGTCCACAATTGCGGGATTTGACCTGATTCCGTACCTTATAGTACTTTCCACCCTTGAAAACCCAAATCCCAAAAAAATATCTATATCGTCAGGTGCAGGTACTCCAAATGGATGTAAGGAAGCAGAAAACATATAGAAATGAGAAGCCATCCGTATAAGCGGGGTAGCATAAGAAGGATCCGCTCCTGAAGTTGCTGCCCTTACTTTTTCATCATCCATCCAGATATTTGTATGGGTAAAGCATAAACCTACTCCGACATTAAGTTCAGTCGGCAGAATATACTCCACGGAAAAAGGAAGCAGACCATTCAGCAATGGGATGTAGCTGAATAACTTGGTCAGAGAACCATCTTTGCTTTTGTGCCCATCATCATTTTTGTTTTGAACATTGGGAATTATTCCTTTTGTTCCAGGATCAAAAACCGTTAATCCAAAAAAACCCTGCCCTCCTTTGAAACGACTGGTACCCGTCATTTGGTAAAACGGGTGGTCCTCATCACTGCTGAAGGTCTGATGCAGAATTTCCCAAAATCCTACACGCCAGACAGCACCCGCAGTCTCAACAGGTGCAGGAGGCTCTTCTTCCTGCGAATATGAACCTGTTGTGAACAGAACCAGGATTGATGCTACAATAAAAAGGATTCGAACAAAACGAATGAAAAACATAGACGCATCTTAGTTAAAACAAATCAGGAATTGAATGCAAATCAATCCCCAAACAACCAGATGGTCGTGATGAGTTTAGTCAGTGAGAGGCAGGGGTACCGGAGTGCTCCAGAACTTCACTCCAATCAATTGCCCGGCGGATTTCCGGGTGCTTGAAGTCGGCATTAAACGGACGGGACATCAGCCATATTTCCGCGTCAGGGAATGATTCCAGCACATTGAGGCAATTATCAGGGTGATCATCCACAAAAATAACTGACTCATCAGCCTGTAGCAATTCCTGAATAACTTCAGCCTTTGTTTTTGATGTTTTGCCTTCATAATTAATGAATCCCCCACAATGCGCGGACTTAAATTTAAATCCTGCATTTCGTAAATTCTTTACTCTTCGTTCAAGACAATCCGGTGGTATGTTTGTGATGAAATGCACAGGATATGCCCCAAATTTAGCGTTAAAATGCTCAGGGTCGACTATTGGTTTCAACCTTTCAAATTCATTACTTTTGATAAAATAGTCCCAACCTTCCACCACTTGTTCTTTTGTCAGCATATCGGAAAACCAGAAACTTTCTGGAACATAATCATCATCTATATCTAATTTAAAATATTCTTTCATTGTCCTGGTAAAGCCGCGGTCAAAGTCCAGCATTACTCCATCCACATCAAAAAAACAACAATACATGGAATTTTAAATGTCTAAAAAATCAAATTTAATAAGAATTGGAAATGTTGCAGTCAACTGATTTTTGCTGAGAATTGGAATCCAGTTTTTTACAGACAAACAACATTGTTTGGGAGGAAGAGTTTTGCGGCAATTTAATCTAAATAATAATTAAGCATCAAATTCTTGAATTTTGATGTACATTCACACTAACTGAACCAAGAGTTATTGTAAAGAAAATACTTGTACTGGCAAAGACCCGCCCTGAATCAGAATTAATGCAGATATTTATGCATTATGATTGAAGTTAAATAAAACTAAATCCAGACGCTTAATATTTGTCTTTATGAGATTTCAATATTTGGTAGAATTATGTACTCGAATGAAAATCGGTTTTAATCAAATTTTTTGCTGACTGAAAAATAATTTATGCTGCTGAGTCTTCCTCCACAAGTGCTGATAATTCTGGCGTTTTGCCTGATATTTGCCCTCACTTTTCATGAATTCGGCCATGCTTATACAGCGCATCTATGTGGAGACGATACCGCAAAAGCAGCAGGCAGAATGTCACTCAATCCACTGGTGCATTTAGACCTCTTCGGCAGCCTGATGGTTCTAATAGTAGGTTTTGGATATGCCCGTCCGGTGCCGGTTAATCCAAATAATTACCGAGTCCGCAATGCTGATTTTTATATTGCCTCAGCTGGTCCACTGATGAATTTACTGCTGGGAATAATTGGTGCATTTTTATATGGGATTCTGGCACAGAACAGCATAACAATATTGGCCGGAGTTCCCCTACTCTTTTTGCTCAAACTGTTTATCATCATCAATTTCAATCTTTTTCTCTTCAATCTGATTCCTCTCGGACCACTTGATGGGAATTCGGTATTCCCCCATTTTTTGCCTCCAAATTTGAGAATACGTTATCAGCACTGGAATTTCCGTTATGGATCCTATGCCCTGATAGGCCTGGTATTGCTCAGCATACTGCTGCCAAACTTCAGCGCCTTCAGCTGGATTACTTCAATCAGTATGAGCATGACTAACGGACTTCTTTAAAAAACATACTGGCTGCTCTCAATTATAAAAAATTCCACATATTGCCCTTAACAAAAGATCATGACACTGGATGAACTAAAATCAATTTTTCAAAGTTATTGCTGCAAAGAGGCAGGCTCTCCAGAAAAAAAACTTTTCGGAATGGAATACGAAAATTTTGTGATGATTCCAAAAGGCCATGATAAGGAAAAAACATTTGATCCATTGCCAGTTGAAGGTGATTCCGGGGTTTTCAGGATTTTAGAAAATTTGGCTGATCTTACCAAAGAAAGCGATGACCCGCTGGAGAAAGTGTATGAAAAAGAAATGCTCCTGGCACTTAAAAGCCCTGCAGGAACAAAAGTTACAATTGAACCCGGTGGACAGTTTGAACTCTCTGACGCTCCAAGAAATTCCCTTTCTGAGTCAAATGAATCATTGCAGAATTACCTGAAGCTGCTGAAAAACGCTGTAGCCGAATTCGAAGGGAAACTGTTATTTCAAGGGGTTCAGCCTCTGCATGGACTTGAGAAATTGCCATTTTTCAAAAAAGGGCGATACCAGATAATGTTTCCTCACATGCTGAAAACCGGCTCCCTTGGACAGTGGATGATGAAAGCATCATCAGGAGTCCAGGTCAGTATTGATTATGCCTCGATAGAAGACATGCAGAGAAAATTTGTTTTTTTAAATCGCCTTTCCCCATTTTTAACAGCACTATTCGCTAACAGCCCATTGGTCGAAGGGGAGCCATGCGGATATCTTTCCTATCGTTCACACATTTGGAATAACACTGATGCTTCACGGACAGGGCTTCAAACAGCATTTTTAAGCGACAAATTCCGGATTGAAGATTACATAAACTGGGCATTAGAAGCATCACCATATCACCTGATGCGTGATGGCGAAATTGTGGTTACCACCGACTGGAATTTCCAGCAACTGCTGAATGGGGAACATCCTGAGCTGACTATAACCATGGAAGACTGGGAGGATCATTTGGGTATGCTGTTTCCGGACATCAGGATCAAAAACATTCTAGAAATAAGGGTTGTGGACAGTGTGTCCCCGAAATATGCGCTGGCAGTTCCAGCCCTGATAGGTGCATTGCTTTATCATGAAAATGCTTTTTCATCAGTTCAATCCATGCTGATGGATTTGCCTCACGAAGAATTCAGCTCGTACAAAATGGCAGTGGCAAAGGATGCTTTGCAGGCAGATGTAAATCGAACTAATTTTGCCAGAACCGGAATGAAACTGATGGAAACAGCACTTGGAGAACTTGGTTCAGATGAAGAAAAATGGCTGCTTCCTTATTTCGACAATTACACTAAAGAAGGGAAAACGCCTGCAGACGAGACACTTGAAAAGTTCCGGAATTGCGGAGAAGATCCGGACAAATGGCTTGATGAGGTTTTAAGTATACCTGATTAGTTTTCTGCCCAGGCTGCTTGTTTAAATTCACGATTTTGCTGAATGGAAGATGGTTTTTTATCGTCGATACCCCTGATCACACGTACAGAATAATTTCCATCGGACTCTCCTGTCGCGCCCTTCAGCACTGGTGTTCCATTAATCCTGATTGTTACATTTCCATCTCTATTCTCCAAAGGCAACACCTGACCTTCTTCAAGTTTGCCATGTGTTCCACTCAAATCCGTACTGCCCAGTTCCGCAACCACGGAATATTCCATGTTATCCAACAAATCATTAAAATGCTTTTTTACATGAGGAAAGTAATATTCCATTGATTCAGGCTCAATTAATTTCTTTTTTTCAATCGGAGTGAGCAGCGAGTCAATTCCAGTCAGCGGCAGGCAAAGCGTAAAATTTGAGTTAAATTCTCCAGAACTTAGCTTTATGCAGAAGACAAGACAATATTCGTAAGGCAGCATAACTTTCGCCCGATAGGGATAGATAGTTACTCGATTCAGATTCAGCTCAACCTGGGCAATATTAAGCCAGCTTCTTTCAAAGTCAGTAATCATCGGGCGCACCAACGCCAGCAGGCTTTTCTGGTGTTCTCTCATCAATTGCACAAGGGAATGTCTATTCAATACCTTCCCATCGGCCATTTTGCTGCCTACACTGGTGATTTCCTTTTTTATTGTGTCGTACAAACCACCTACGAATCCTCCCTCAGTGTGCTCTTCCTCAGGATCGGCAGCAATTTCTTCAGAGTAGCTTTTTAAAACATATACATTAAAAAAAGCGTTGTCTACAAGGAAAAGGCCTCTGCTCTGGTTATGTGTTTCAAAAATGTATATCGGCTGTTTTGAAATGGAGCTGAAAAATTCCTCAAAGCGATGCTGTTCAACGTTTTGCACTGATACATCAAACATCACCCCAATTCTTTCATACAAAGTCTCCTGAATAAGAGAAGACCATCTACGAACAACAACATCCATTAAATGAAATCGTCCGGTTGAATACTTAGTTTCAGCCAGCTCAAAAGGTTTATATGCTATCTCGGTTTTATGTAGCATTATTGGCTAATCCTGTACAATTCCTACAATACGAATTCCAAGTTTGTCATTATTAATCTGAACAATTTCTCCACGGGCAATGGTTTTGCCGTCAATCACCAGGTCAACAGGCTCTCCAGCGGCTTTATCTAGTTCGATAATGCTTCCATAAGTTATCTGTGTAATTTCCTCACCAGTAAGTGTGGTCCGCGCTATTTCCACCACTGCTTCATGATGTAAACTTAACAACATTTTTGAACCTAAAGAATCAACAGTTTCTTCCGAGGAATCTGGTTCTTGAGGCATCACACTCCCCACATTTTCAATTTCAGGTTCATCTTGAACTCCAGATTCAGCAGCAGATGTTTGCTCACTCATCTCTTCCGGCTCATCCGACGTTTCTTCACTTAACTGTGCTGTTACTTCATCCTCAGATTCTGTTAAATCTTCTAAATCATCAATTTCTGAATCTTCAGCTTCAGGGGCGTCACTTTCCGCTTCTTCAAGTTCAATTTCAGATGTTTCTTCTTCTACTGTGTCATCCAGTTCTTCCATACCAAGATCCAGATCTTCCGATTCTGCTGACTCACTTTCATCACTTTCTTCCGCCACTTCAGGATCATGCAGCATATCCATAACATCTGACGAATCTGTTTCTTCTTCAGTTTGCTCACCACTCTCCGATGCATCTGATTCTGATTCTTCTGATATTTCAGTATCTGCTTCTGCTTCCGGGGAGCTTTCAGACTCTTCGGATACTTCTATATTCTCTGAATCATCACTTTCCGCAACAATTTCTTCCTCATTATCTTTATCGGATTCAGCTGCTGCAGAATCCTCCTGACTCTCTTCAGAACCATCTTCCCCTGCAGAAGCATCCTCAGTGGAATTTTCGGTGCTCTCTTCCTCACCCAATTCATCAAGTGCACTCTCTACTGAGTCACCAACTTGACCTTCAGTTTCTTCAAAAACCATATCTTCCTCTCCATCTGCAGATGCATCAGCCTTTTCCTCCTCCTGATCATCCAATTTGATTTCATCAACAAGATCTCCTATTTCATCCATTCCAAGCTTTAAATCATCTTCCTCCGAATCTGATAAGTCATCATCAGGTTTTGAATCAGCAGCAACTGCCGAAGCTTCCCCTGTGCCATGATCATCAGCAAATAAAGATATATCTTCTGATTCTCTCAAAATGTCTGCAGGGCTGTCTTCTTCTGAGAGCTTTATATCAATTCCTTCAGACTCGTCTGCCATGGTTATTCGATCTCGAGACTATGTTTAAATGCAATTATTTGAATAAATTTTAAAGGATGTACTTATAGATTAAAAACATGATATGTGATAAACGTGAAATTCAGGAAAAACCTTCACAAAAAATGACATATCCGGCCTGATTTTAGCAAGTCTTTTCTGAAAAATTTATGATTTTTTTAGTTATTTCAGTTTGAAACAAAAAAACTCAATTTTTATTTACAAATAAATTACAACATTTTTCAAAATGATCAAATCATTGTTTAACAGGAATTTTTTGCCGAAAACTGGAATTTACAATCACATCTCCTTAAGTTATGATTAAGATTAATCTGAAAGTACCAGAAATAGCTGATTATTAATGCTGAATTAATTATTGGATAATCACAGATTATATGAAAGTACTGAAGAAATTATTTGTTTCAGAAGAACCGGATAAGCAGATTTATGAAATCCTTGAACGCGGGAAAAGTCTGCTGGAAAAAAATTTCTTTGACTGGGCGGCTGTAGAATTTAACAAGGCAATGGAACTTAACCCTGAGCTTGCTACAGAAACTGTTACCAAACTGTTCCAGGAAATTCAGGGCGGAGGTAATCCTGATGCAATTATCAGCCTGGGCATCAACATCCTTCAAGCGGACCCAGAGAACATTGAACTTGCTAATCTAATTGGGAACGCATACCGAAAAAAACATGACTGGAAACGTGCAGAAAATATGTATAAGCACTGCCTGAAATATGATGCAGAAAATAATTTCGCTATCTATAACCTGGCGGCAGCTATGGCCAAGGTAGAAGTTCAGGACGGCATGGCTGTTTCTGCAATTAAAGATTTTGAAAAAATGTCTGACTTTGTCCTGCCCGACATAAAAGAAGGGATAGAGAATTTAATTGACATGCAGCAGCATTTTGCTGAAGAAAAAGATGAAACAGATCATGAAAAAAAGTCTGAAGAAATACAAGAAAAAGAAGATACAAAATTACCAGAAAATTTAGATGCAGCAGGAGAGACAAATCAATCAGAAGAAATAAAAGAAACAAAGGAAAAGTACGAAGAAAAAAGCAGTGTTAATGTTGAAACAAAAGATCAGAAAGAAGAAAATCAACCAGAATCAAGCAGTATTGATCCTCTCAAAACATTCAATTACATAACTTCCAGTCTGGAAAAAGAAAGCACCGAGGAGGAAAATGCCTTGTTCACACTGGGTATATATTGCCTGCAGCATAATGAGGCAAATTTCGCCCAGCGTACGTTTAAACGGTTGCTGATGAGAGAAAAAGACAATGTTGATTTACGATGTTTCCTGTTGCTTGCAATTTCTCAGAATAATGAAATTGATAAAGCAATTAAAACATTCCAGGGGATTCTTGCTAATAATCCAAATCATCGCTACAGCAATGTTAACATGGGAATACTGCTTAAGCGCAAAGGATTAATTCAGAAATCGCGTGTACGTTTTTTCACAACATTTAAGCTGCTTGAACGATCTCAGGGGGACTATGATGTAAATTCATGCCTTGAAGCGGCAGACAAATTTTTTCAGGAAAAGCGTGAGAAAAAAGCCCTTGAGATTTATGAGCCACTTATACCAGAAATTTCTTCTGAAGAATTGCTGAGCAGAATTGCCGGGCTATACCTTGCCAGCAAAAATTGGGATGGTGCTTTTGATATATTCAGACGAGTTCTGCGTAAAAACCGCAAAAACAATGAGGCCCGTGAAGGTTTGAAATCAATATATACAGCATATTTGGCTGATACAGAAAATTACCTGAAAAAAAATGACCCTGGTAACGCTGCAATAGCAATTGAAAAAGCTCTAAAGATTGTGCAAAGCAAAAAACTTATTCATAAAGCCGTCAGCATTCACAGGTTATTGGAAAATGAAAACAAAGTATTTGAGCTGGAGCAAATTCTTAAAAAAATGGAGAGAGATGAGATTCAAATAAAAATTTCTGAAAAGATCCGCCTGGCAGAGGATGAAGAATCAAATGGGAAGTTTAAAGCAGCAATTAATCACTATCAAGAAGCGATAAAAATAGATCCGCAAAACAGTACCCTGAAAAAACTTGTCGATCTTTGCTCCCGAATAAAACGTCCGGACCTGGCTGAAAAATTTACAAACTGGTTCAATGAATATCAGCACTCTTTTCAGGAAAAACAAAAAGCACAGGCTCGTGAGGCATTCAAGAAAAGTGAACAAACTCAAAAAGAATCAAAGTAAGATGTGAATTGATGCGGAAAAAACGGGCATTTTCAGGTGACTTGCAAAGTTATTTAAATCTGGATTCTTTAGTTGACATTGTTTCAAACAATGTGGGGATTCTTGTCATTTTGGCAGTATTTATGGCGGTATTTTCATTAATGGATAAAAGAGAACAGGTATCGTCTGAAGAGCAGCCTGATAAACAAATTGAAAAACTGAAAATTCCCTGGTCACATGCATCACAAAAAAACAGCCTTTTGGTTTTTCTGCATGATGACCGGTTATTATACCTTGACCGCGCTTTAGTTTATCAGAGGCTTAAAAAATATCTTTCCGGCAAGGAACCATTGCCAACAGAATTAAGTCTTGATCAATACTCGATCAAACTCACTGTTGGAGGAAGACATACACATTGCATTGAATTTTTGCCTTCACCCGCAGCAGGAGAGTGGTGGCATAATTTTTCCCGTCACGGAGGCTTGATGCAGACATTGATGAAAAAATATCCTCCTGAACAAAACTACTTTTTTTTCTGGGTTGATCCTGACAGTTTTGATCTGTTCCGGGAAATAAGAAAAACTTTGTGGGAGCAGCGTTTTGAAGTCGGCTGGAAGCCTGTCCGAGAGGAATCAGCTTTGCGTTACTGCAGTGGTGATGCTCAAAGCGGAAGAATTAATCCGCAATAAAATTATTTAACCAAAAGGGGAAATGGCATCCGTCAGGAAAAAAGCAAAATCCAAAGACGACAAGAACCTGATTTCAGAATTGGACCAGCAGATTCGCAGTTATGTTCAGGAATACGGTACAAGCAGAGATTCAGAGCTGCTGGATCAGGCTATTGCTGACATCAACAAGCATCATCAAAATCAAACAAGAAAGTCAGGTCAACCTGTAATCATTCACCCTCTTAGAGTGGCAAATTACATTTGCCGGGCCGGATTGGATGCTCCTACCGTTGTTGCTGCCCTCCTTCATGACATCATTGAAGACACCAAAATTACCCACAAGGATATCCAAAAGCGTTATGGAAACTGGTACGCGGATATTGTCAAGGGACTTACCAAAATCAAAAAAACTGAAAGATCAAAAATTGAGGCAGGAGACAATATAGAGGCAACTTACCAGCGTATGCTGAAAACAATGGCTCAGGATGTTCGTGCTTTGATAATCAAGCTCTTTGACAGGCTTGACAATATGAGAGACATGGAATTCATGCCGCGTGATAAACAGAGGAGAATCAGTCTGGAAACGCTAAATGTTTATGTGCCTATAGCAGAGCGTTTAGGGCTTGCTCAGATCTGCCAGGAACATACTGAACTTTGCTTCAAGCTTCTATACCCAAAGAGATACCAAAAAATCCTTAAAGAGATTGATGAACTGAAACAAGCAAGAATTTCATCAATTCATGCAATGCAGAATTCTTTACATAAAACTCTTGAAAATCAGAATTTAGAATACAATCAGGTAGAACCGCTTTTTGTACATCCTTCTTCTCAAATTAAGGAACAAGATCCAATTGATCATGTATTGGAAGGATTCAGGGTTGTTGTCAAAAACAGCATGGCATGCTTTCAGGCACTGGGGATTATTCATACAAATTATAATGTTATACCGCTAAAAATCAGAGACTATATCAGCAACCCACTATGGAATGGCTACGAAGGACTGCAGACTGAGATAAGGATTGAAGGAGAGCAAACACGATTAGAAATTGTCTCAGACGAAATGTTGAAAAAAAATCAGTTCGGAATAATTGCCCACTGGCAGGGTAACCCTGCTGAAATTGCTGACTATTACCAGCTCTACCTTAGCCAGCTCGATCATATGGCAGGTGATAAAGATGTAAGAATGTCAGAAGTCTTGGGTTACGTTCAGTCTGACCAGGTTCAGATTTACTCACCAAAAGGTGATATGCTGGTGTTTCCTAAAGGTGCAACAGTTCTTGATTTTGCTTATGGAATCCACTCAGACCTCGGCAACCACTGTATAGGTGCTCTGGTAAACCCCACATCTTTTGGCGCAAGCAAAAAAAGGGTGCCGCGAGAAAGACAGTTGTTCACAGGAGAAGCCCTGCAAATTATCACTGATCCAGGAGTTCATCCAAAAGAATCATGGCTTGACCAGGTTAAAACCGCAAAAAGCCGCTCTCAAATCAAACGTGCTTTAGAACAGCAAAAAGTAGCAAGCGCAAGAAATTCAGGCAGGCTCCTGCTTGAGAAAAAATTACGAGAAAAAGGCGAAAAACAAGGTTTTGAAAAATGGCTTAACACCAAACCGGTAAAGAAAGCATTGAAAGAAGAAAAATTGTCAGCAAACAAATTTCTACAGGAAATAGGTTTGCAAAAAAGGCCTCTGCAAAAATTTCTTCGTAAACATAAACTGCTTGATTTTAAACAAAGCGGCCGCTTAAAGGGTATGATTAACCATGAATTATGGGAAAAATTGTTTGGCGGCGAGAAAAATATTTTCCTGATTGAAGATATCCAAAATCCGCTGATTAGGATTGCAAATTGTTGTTTCCCGATACCTGGAGACAAAATTAGAGGTTTTATTCATGAAGACAAGGAAATTGAAATACACCATTCTAATTGCGTAAATTCTTCGAGCAAAAAAAATAAAGTTCCTGTAGGCAAAATTCCTGTTGAAGTAGCATGGAGCATTTCCGAAAAATTAACTCAACAGCACATTCTTCACCTGCAGGTAATTGACGGAGCCGGAATTTTATTTCAAATAACAAAGATAATTAAAGATGCAGGTGTGACAATAATCAATTCTGAAACTGCATCCAGGCAGAATAATGATGCTGATATTCGGATTGAAACTGAATCAATTACATGGCCTGTCTTCCATAAAATAGTTGAGAAGCTCAGACCACTAAAATTTGTAAAGAAAATTTGGGAAGAAGCACCTGTTTAATTCCATGCAAGAAGAAATATATTGCATGGACAATCTTTTGCTGATTCAACATTCCTTACACTTCTGTGAATATGCCTTTATGGCTGGAAACCACCTTAATAAAGATCTGTGACTTAATTTTTGAATTGGTCCCACGTCAAATTCCTCCATTTGAAATTTTGGAAAAGTGTAAAATTGTTTCTCACCGGGGACAGCACGACAACAAGATAGTTTTCGAAAACACTTTAGCTTCCTTTGATAAAATACTGGAAACAAATGAAATCTGGGGTATTGAATTTGATTTTCGATGGACAAAGGACTTATGTCCTGTCGTTATACATGATCCGGATTTAAAGAGACTGCACGGTATAAACAGGCTTGTTTCAGACACAGCTCTGAATGAGTTAAAACAACTTTGCCCTCTTGTCCCGACCTTAGAAGAGGTCCTGAACCGCTATGGAAAAATGCTGCATTTAATGGTGGAGGTTAAAGAAGAATTATATCCAGAGCCTGAAAAACAAGTCCTGATCCTTAAAAATCTGTTTTCAGATCTGGAACCTGCCAAGGATTTTCATTTGATCTCTCTGAAACAGCAAATGCTTGAAAAAATTAACTTTTTGGATAATACAGCCAAAATATTGGTAGCTGAATTTAATGTCAATGAGCTAAGCAGAATTGCCCTTGAAAAAAATTATGCTGGCTTTGCCGGTCATTATATCCTTATTGGGAATAAAGTGGTCAGGAAGCATCTTAAATCCGGACAAAAAATAGGTGTAGGCTATCCAAGGTCAAAAAACAGCCTTTTCAGAGAACTGAATAGAAGTGTAGAATGGATTTTCAGTAATGACGCAGTCGGCTTAAACAGCATTTTTCAAACTGAATTAAAGAAGCTTCAGTAATTTCATAATTCCGGAAGTATCAATACACCGTGCTTAATTCCCGTAAAGAAATTTTTAGAAAAAAAGGACATTAATTCTATGTGTACGGTTTTTTAAATAAACCTGCTTCACGGATTCGTGAGGAGTATGAGAATATCCAAACAATGGAAAGTTTTCTGTTTTTGTTAAATACAAAGAAGCTGACGTGCATCTGCTTCAGACATTAAATCTGATGTCAAAATCAAAGATCCCCAAGTCCAGTAAAACAAGTTTTATTAACACAATGAAAAATCCATCCGCCGTATGTTAAGTCAAACTCAAACTCACCCACCTGTTAATACCGTAACGCTTTGAATCTCTTGGTATCATGATCGACAAGCAGAATGCTGTTCATGGTGCACTGCAATAATATGGAGCAATGTTGCTTATTACATAAGGAATTCCAAAAGAGTCGATGTTTATGAGTAAAAATCCTGTCAGAGTTCTGTTAACTGGAGGAGGTTCAGGTGGACCTACTTTGCCGCTGCTTGCTTTGGCAGAAGAAATCATCCAACAAAGAAAAGACTCAATATTTCTGTTTTTAGGCAGTAAAAGAGGTCCTGAAAGACAAATGGTGGAACAGGAGGGAATTGCGTTTGAATATATTCCTTCGGGTAAATTAAGGCGTTATTTGAGCTGGCGCAATTTTGTTGATCCAATTTTTATCATTGGAGGGGGCATAAAGGGATTTATAAAATTGTTGAGTTTTCGCCCCCATGTCATTGTTTCTGCAGGGAGTTTTGTCAGTGTCCCTGTAGCTTATATGTCATGGCTTTTGAGAATTCCACATGTAATATTGCAAATGGATGTCCGTCCGGGACTGGCCAATCGTTTAATGGGTCCTGTCAGCCATGCCCTCATTACTTACTTTGAAAAAACAGCTAATCATTTCCCAAAAATTTTATTGAAAAGAAATATCGGGCCTGTAGTGCGTCAGGAAATCATCAAGGCCAATGCAGACCGCGCCAATGAGCGATTCGGGTTAGATTCGGAAATGCCACTGATCCTGATCACCGGCGGAGGACAGGGAGCCTCTGGTTTAAATAATGCTGTTATGCCGTTGCTCAAACATTGGCTAATTAATTTTCAAGTAGTGCATCTAACCGGTACTGAATGGGGAAAAAACCTGGAGCCTGAATATTCTGATTTTTCTCATCAGCACTATCATAGGCTGGAGTCAGTACATCAAGGTATGGGAGACTTACTCGCAAAAAGCGAAATAGTGTTTACCAGAGCAGGAATGGGAATTATTGGAGAACTTGCTGTTCTTAAGAAAGATTCAGTGTTGATTCCGCTTCCGGGAACCCACCAGGAAGAAAATGCCATGCTGCTTCAGCAGAACAAGGCAGCAGTCTTTGTGTCTCAGGAACATCTGGAGGCTGAGGGCATAAACTGGTGGAAAAAATTTATGCAGGACCGAATTCCTGGTGAAATGGGAAGAAGGCTGCATCAAATGCTTCCTGATGGAGGAACAAAGGATTTTGCAAAGCTGATATTAGAGATTGCTGAAAACAGTTCAAAATGGAATTAAAATCAAAGCCTGGAAAAAGGTTGCATGCTCTTTCATTAATTTACCTGAATAACCGGGTTATGTGGACCGCATTGTTTATTCTGCTTTTTTTCTCCATGTCATGTGCCTCAGGAAGCGGGAAGTTTTACGATTGGTGTGAAAAACGGGAATTTCCTGCAATTTGTAAAAAGTATTTTTACTAATTGTGTTTTATGCGTATCGGAATTATTTGTGCCATTCCAAACGAGCTGCGGTATTTTAACCTTACTGAAAATCCAATTCAGAAGATTGGCGAGCGAACGTTTTACAAAGGCACACACGACAAACATGAATTGATTTTGGTACAAAGTGGATTAGGTAAAGTTAACGCGGCAGTTGTATCAACTTTGCTGATTGAAAAATTTGACTGCGAGTTTTTATTATTTTCCGGAGTTGCAGGAGGAATTGATCCAGGAATCGAAATTGGAGAAGTAATCATAGGTGACTCCTTGATTCAATATGATTATGGTACGCTCAAAAACAGGGAAATGCTGCCATTTCGTCCCGGAAGCATCCCGACTGGTGAGTCAAAAAATGAGATTGAATACAGACTTGCCCCGAAAATAAAACGTAAAATCAAGGCCTCACTCCCGAATGTCCGGATGGGAAAAATTCTTACCGGAGATGTGTATCTTCAATGTGAGGAAACTCAAAAGGAATTGTTTGAAAAATATGGGGCACAGGCAATTGACATGGAAGGAGCAGCTGTAGCCCAGGTTGCAGAACAATTTGGAATTCCTTCAGTTGTGGTACGCTGCCTGAGTGATCTGGCAGGTGCAGACAGCCAAAAACTTTCTTCAAAATTTCTGAACAAGGCCGCAAAACGATCGTTTAATACTGCTCAAAAAATTTTGAATATCTTGTTATGAAGGCAGTTTATTAAAAATAACAGCGCAACTCAAGGTATGGGGAATCGGCCCCCAATTCCGGTTTAAGACGTAATCCATCTTTTGCGAATGGATATAATTCTTTGTTCTTGTTGTATTTTCGGTTTTTGTTATTATCCCTGCAAATCAAACTGACAACTCTCTTTTTGTTGTCATGTAAGCATTCAAGTGTTTTTCCTTCAAGCAGCAATTCTGATTCAATTTTAGTCCAGAAGTTTCTCATGCTGCACATGAATGTCTCATCTAAAAAATCAATTTTTCCTTCAGCTACAATCGGAATATTGAGACTCTCAGTTCCATAACCTTTTTCAGAAACCAGAAGCTCCCATTTAAAAAAATCAGCATACAATAAAGGGGGTAAAATATACGAGAGTGACAGCAACAAAACAGAATTTCGTAAAAAAGAAAAACTCATGTCCTCTTTGTAAGTAATCGGCAGTGAATGAATTTTGTTTTCGAATTAAATTTATTGTCCTGAAATTCAAAAATCTGGCCTGAAACACTTTTTTTACATTCGCTCCGGGGGTGTAATTCCCAAAAGATTCAAACCCTGCTGCAGAGTTTCTGCAACACAATGAAACAGCAATAACCTTGCGGCCTTAAGCTGTTCAGTTTCGGCATGCATTACAGAACATGTGTTGTAGGCCCTGCTGAAATCCTTTGAAAATTCATATAACATCCTGGCCAGCAGTGAAGGCCGAAACTGTTCTCCGGCATTAAAAACAGTTTTGTTAAAATCCAGCATCTGCCTCAAAAGCTTTTTTTCATTAGGGTGTGTTAAAAGAGAAAAATCAACATCAGGACTGACTTTGCGTGAAATTTTCCGTCCGATGCTCCGGATACGAACATACGCATAGACCAGATAGGTTCCTGTGTCTCCCTCGGAAACAAGCCAGTCGTCCATTGAAAACACGATATTTTTGTTTGAGTCCTGGTTCAGCATTCCGTATTTTATTGCAGCAACTGCAATTTTCTGGGATGTTTCATCCAGTTCTTTCCTGCTCCATTCTTTACGATGTTCTTCCAGATGAGTGGACTGTATGCTCTCAACAATTTCTTTGCGTAATTGTGAGAATAGAATTACATTTCCCTCACGCGAACTCATTTTACCTTCGGGCAGCATAACCAGGGCGTAAGGCAAATGAAAACACTGTTCCGCCTGCTTGTAGCCCATTCGTTTAAGTGTGGCAAAAACCTGTTTAAAATGAAGTGTCTGCTCTGCACCAACAACATAGATGGATCGCTTCACGTCGAAATTGTCAAATTTTTGCCTTGCGAGGGCCAGATCTTTGGTGGAATAAAGTGTATTACCATCCGATTTCAGCAGCATGAAAAAACCGAGTCCTTCTTCATCAAGATCGATTCCAATCGCACCTTCAGATTTCTTAAATATTCCATTTTTTTCCCCTTCAATTACAATTTTCCTGCCTTCTTCATCCACCTCAGATTCATAGAAGAAATGATCAAATTTTACATCAAGCCACTCATAGATTTCATGAAAGTCCTTCATTGACCACTCACGAGTAGTTTCCCATTCTTGATAAATTTCCTCATCCTTTTCATCAATTTTTCGAAGTAACTGACTCAGCTCATCCTGGAAACTGATTTTTTCCTGACCCTCCGCGGCCTCAAGTTTTCTTACTGCATTTGCATACAGTTCCCCTAACCATTCTCCGGGATAGTTTTCAGGTGGATCTTCTGTGTTATGGTTCTTCAAATACCATAAACATTTAGCGATATGAGAACCAATGTCTCCTATGTAGTTTGCGCCAACAACATCATAACCATTGTAAAGGTAAATTCGGCAAAGGCTGTCTCCAAGAGCCACATTGCGCAAATGACCGACATGGAAACCTTTGTGAGTATTCGGCTGAGAATATTCAATCATCACCTTCTCACGTTTTATACTGGAAGGCTCCTTGAAATAATTACCGTGGAAAATATCTGGCAGGACTGCTTCCGCAACAGCAGCTGCAGAAACTGTGAAGTTCAGATAAGGCCCTCTTGCCTGGATATGGGTAAAGGGGGCATTCGGCAAAAGGTGCTTTTGAAGTTTGTCCGCCAGCTCTGAAGCAATTACAGCTGGAGAACGACGAAGGGTCTTGGAAAAGCTGAAACAGGGGAGTGCATAATCACCAAGTTCGGGATTCGGAGGCTGCTCAATCAAGCCTGTGATTTCTGAAGAGTCCCAGGCTTCATTTTTGTATTCTGTTGTTAGTATGCTGGCCGTCCAGTCATTGATCGTCTGTTCGAAAATATTCATCAATGTTCAAGCGACAAATATTGAGAAAAAAGGTTGATCACAGGAAACAGCAAACTGGCATTTCTCCTGTGATGGTAATATTTATATCCCTGTGCTCTTATTCATCAACCTTTTCCCGCCGCACTATTCTGCCGCGATTCAGATCATAAGGAGAAAGTTCAATTGTGACTGTATCTCCAGGAAGTACACGGATTTTGTACATTTTCATTTTTCCAGATAAATGGCCTATAACTACATGATCATTTTCCAGTTTCACTCGAAAAATACCTTTGGAAGACTCGATAACTGTCCCTTCGACCTCTAGTTTATCTTCACTCAAACGTTATGCTCCTTTTTTAAATTATTTACAGTTTATGCATTAGTTGTATTCAATGATTATGCAGCCCTAATTCTAATTTAGTTAATAATAATTTCAAGTGATTTGAAGAATTTAGAGTTTTGTGATTCAAAAAATAATATTTTGATTGCAAAAGTTAATATTTTGATTGCAAAAGTTAATAACAATTTACTCATCAATTAACGTGAAAAAAACAATCCAATAAATTATAATTTTCTTCTAAAATTTGAAGTAAAGATCATATTAATTTTTAAACAATTACACAATGGGATATTAGAATGAGCCCATGGAAAGAACGCCGTGCTCCCTGTGGTTTGCAGCGCCCTAACGATCAGCGTGAAGAATTTGAACGTGACAGGGCACGAGTGATACACTCTTCAGCCTTCAGGAGGCTGCAGGCAAAAACACAAATTCTAGGTGTATTAGAGGGTGATTTTCATCGTACACGTCTGACTCATTCAATGGAAGTTGCCCAGATCGGACGTGGCCTGGTATTGAATCTTGCGAATCGATACCCTCACCTGAAAGACTTACTTCCTCCTCTGGAACAGATTGAAACCAATGGACTTGCCCATGATTTGGGCCACCCGCCTTTCGGTCATGGTGGGGAAATTGCGTTAAATTATGTAATGTATGGTTTTGGAGGATTTGAAGCTAATGGTCAGACATTGCGGATTCTCTCCACGCTGGAATCACACACCCCCGAATATGGATTAGATTTGACACGGCGAAGTTTGCTGGGAATATTGAAATATCCTGTTCCATATTCAAGACTTTGCCGAAAAAAACCCCCGGAAGAAAATGGCTCAGATAATGAATCAATTGCACTGCAGGGCTGGCAGCCTCCAAAATGCTATCTTGATACTGAAGAGAAAGTATTAGATTGGGTTTTAGCCCCTCTCACTGATACTGACAGAGAGCTATTCTGCGAGCAAAACAATCCAACTGAATATAATCATGGTTATCCCCTGCACAAAGCTCTTGATACTTCTTTGATGAATCTTGCTGATGATATTGCCTACGGCGTTCATGATTTTGAAGATGGAATAGTTTTAAGATTGCTAACCCGTGAGCACTGGCAGACTGTGGTCAGTAATATGGATCAAAAATGGGCTGCCGATAAAAACCTGTTAGAAATTGAAAATCAGCTTTTCAATTCTACAGAGAACTCTGGACACAGTCGTAAGCAAGCAGTTGGAGCACTGGTTCATGGACTTGTTTCATCAGTTGAATTAGAACAAAATGAAAAGTTTGAAGAACCACTTCTGCAATGGAATGCCGTACTGCCGCAAGAACCGGATAATTTTCTAAAGTCGCTTCAGGAAACGGTATGGCGCAACGTGATCCAGCTGAACACAGTTCAGGCTGCAACATACAAGGGCCGTAAAATTGTTCTTTCAATTTTTGAAGCATTATCATCTGACCCTGAAATGCTATTACCAAGATCCTTTCAAAGCTTGTGGAAATCAGCAAAAAGTGAGCAGGAACAAAAAAGAATAATTTGTGATTACATTGCAGGCATGACTGACCAGTACGCAAATCGATTTTATCAGCGACTGTTTCTTCCCGGACATGGATCCGTGTTTGACAGGTTATGAAATAATCATGTGCAAATGTTTTTATCACATGACCAGAAATAAACTTAATACCAAACCAAAAACAAAAAACCCAGTGTGCTGCCTGTAAGAAGACATACCAGGACTGTTTCAATTGGATCCATCAAGATCGGCGGGACTGAACCGATACGGATACAGTCAATGCTGACTTGTGATACCACAGATGTTGATGCATGCATTGAGGAAATAACACGATTGGACGCGGTGGATTGTGAAATCATCCGCTTAACTGTTCCAAATCAAAAATCAGTTGACAGCGTGCCTTTGATTCGTGAGGAAATGAGGAAGAGGGGCATTGAAAGACCTATTGTTGCAGATGTGCATTTTAATCCAAAACTGGCTGTAAATGTCTGTGAATTTGTGGACAAGGTACGCATCAATCCGGGTAATTATGCAGACAGGAAAAAATTTGAAGTCCGTGAGTACACAGACGCTCAGTACCAGGAAGAACTGGATCGAATTGAGCAGAAATTAATTCCGTTGATTAAAAACCTGAAAAAATATGGGAATTCATTGAGGGTTGGTACTAACCACGGCTCACTATCGGACCGCCTGATGAACCGTTATGGAGATACTCCAGAGGGAATGGTTGAATCAGCTATGGAGTTTTTGCGTATACTGAGAAAGCATGATTTTGAAGAAACTGTTTTATCGATGAAATCTTCAAATCCCAAGGTGATGATCGAGGCATATCGTCAGCTTGTGCAAAAAATGGAAAAGGAAGATATGCATTATCCACTGCACTTGGGAGTTACTGAAGCAGGCAATGAGCTGGATGGGCGTATAAAAAGTGCAATTGGAATCGGCACCCTGCTTTGTGAGGGACTGGGAGACACTATCAGGGTTTCACTTACAGAGCCTTCTGAAAATGAAATTCCTGTTGCCAAGTCAATTTTACAGTCAACACGATCACGCATTTATAACACCGATTTTATTTCCTGCCCTTCCTGCGGCAGAACTTTTTTTGACTTGGCAAGTACGACAGAGAAAATAAAGGCACGCACTTCTCATCTAAAAGGCGTGAAAATAGCAATCATGGGATGTGTGGTCAATGGTCCGGGTGAAATGGCAGATGCAGATTTTGGCTACGTTGGTTCTGGTCCAGACAAGATAAATTTATTTCACGGGAAAACATGCGTAAGCCGTAACATCCCTGCAGACCATGCAGTGGAACGTTTAATCGAACTCATCCAGGAGTGTGGAATGTGGTCTGATCCACCTGAAAACAATCAAATATTATAAAAAACAGTACTTTAATATGGACATACTGTTAAACCAAATAATCATATTCCTTACTGAAAATCATTTGGTTATAATTCCATTGCTTGCAGTTTTTTCAGCAGCATTGGCATTACTTGCATGGAAGCAGATAAAGCAGGGATGGAGATTCTATTTCAGCAAACGCAGACTTATTGCGCAATTAAGAGAAAAAAAACTTTAAACTGAAACATTTTACCTCGGACCGAAAATAGCAGTTCCCAGCCGGATCATAGTTGCACCTTCCTGAATTGCCCATTGAAAATCAGCAGTCATGCCCATTGAAAGCTCATTAATTTCCGGAGCACAAAGCTCCTTTTGCAGCTGATCTCTCCACATTCTGAGTTTCTCAAATATTTTGCGGGTAGAAGCTTCTCCAAGATCTGGTTCAGGTATTGTCATCAGTCCCCTTAATTTTATCCAATGCCCCGCATGCAATGTTTCCGCAAGTTGAAACAGCTCAACCAATTGCTGAACTCCGAATTTGCTTTTTTCCTGTGAAAGATTAACCTGTATCAGCACATTTATATTTTGCTGTTTTAAAGCACAACGTTCTTCTAATTTTTTGGCTAATTCAATAGAATCAATGGAATGAATCCACTGGAAGTTTCCTGGACAAAACTTTACTTTGTTTTTTTGCAAGTGCCCTATCATATGCCATTCAATGTTATCAATATTGTTCAATGCAGACATCTTATTGATAGCCTCCTGAACCATATTTTCACCAAATGCAGTATGATTTGCCAATACAGCCTCATTAATCATTGCAGCAGGTTTTGTTTTACTGACAGCAATAAGTTGAATTTCTTCGGGAGAGCGTCCGGCCTCGGTTGCCGCCTGGCTTAACTGCTGCCGAACAACAGCCAAATTATCTTTAATGGAAGCCTTGCTCATTTTCCAATTTTCAAATGAATAAAGAAACTTTGCTTGACAAATTATTGGTTAAGTTATTCAGGATTCCTGCAATAAAATATTACTGGGACAGAAACTATAAAGAACTCGAAATTAAGAATATCCCCTGGACAAAACTGGAAAAACCTCTTAAGGATTGCAAAATAGTACTAATCACAACAGGCGGAATCCATTTGAAATCCGATAAAGAATTTGATCTGAGTGATCCTAATGGTGACTCTACATTTCGCAGAATCCCGTATGATACCAATTTTAAGGATTTGATCATCACGCATAAATATTATGACCACCATGATGCGGATCGTGATCCAAACCTGATCCTGCCCATTGAGGTTTTAAGTGAATTGCAGTCTGAAGGCATAGTAGGACCTTCCTGCGAAAATCATTACAGCTTCATGGGACATATCGAGGAACCTCATTTAACAACATTAATCCAAAAAAGCTCAGTTGAAGCAGCAAAAGAAATCAGGCAACAAAAAGCTGACATTGCCTTACTGGTTCCCGCTTGAGGCATCTGCAACCAGACGGTCGGTCTGGTCCAGCGTGAAGTAGAACGACAAGGAATTTCTACAGTGGGAATCTCAATTGCCCGCAGCGTGAGTGAATCTGTCAAACCTCCACGGACCTATTACCTTAAATACCCTTTTGGTCACGCCATGGGCGAAGCATTCAATAGGCCTCAGCAAAAAAAGATTTTCCTTGATTGCCTGAAAATTCTGGAAACAGCAACTGAACCTGGAAAAATCTTTGACAGCCAGTACCGGTGGAAAAGACACAAGTTCGAATAGGGCGAATACAAAACTGACTTTAGCTTTCATCAGGGCTTAATCCTTTTGTAATTCTGCTTTCCAGAGTCCCACCTGTTTTTCCCTTGCTTCATTCTCCGCCGCAAGAAATTCCTGGTGCTCAGGTGGAGGCTCCTCCCCCAGCAGATAAAATGACCAGCCATTCCGGATTAACCATACATTTATATTTGTGTCACCTGACCAGAGTATCCCATCAAGCCGATACAGTTTTTCAGAATAATCATAAACGACTCTTACCTGCCTGTTATAGAACATTTTTTGCAGTTCATATGCGGATTTTTTCAGGAACCATTCATTATATTCTTTGCCATGACTTACCGAAAGCTTTGGTGACACATATTTCAGCCAAACCCGGACCTCCTGGCGCTGCAGGTTTAGATTCTTCTTGGAAAGTTTGAATGTCCATTTTCTGTATTTTGAGCGATTATCAATTCGAATCCACACACTCTCAGAATCAGTGACCCTGCTGAAAATTCCTGAAAACATTTTTTCACTGACTTTACTGAGAGTTTTTGACTTTTTTCTCTCATCCATACGGTCGTATAGTTTTTTTCGTATCGATTCCGTTTTTAATAAGTTGCTTTGTGCCATTACAAACTGTTCCTGCCCTAACAGACTTATAAAGAAAATTAAGTTTGCTGTTATTATAATTCTGCAAAAAATCATTATTCTCACCAATTTCTTTATGTATTGAAACAGAATCTACAGGTATGTTGCTCAGAATACCATGATTCTGCAAAAATCTAACCGATTTGCTTAAGTAAGCAGCAAATATATAGTTGAATTTTTATATGCATGGTATTGGAGATGCAATAAGTTTGCATGTGTTGCCTTATTTCAGATAAAGTACCAGAATTGCTTCGTGTTTCATAAAATGGAGCTGCGTATTTTGCGTCCCCACAGAATTACATCCAGGTTGAGCCGTCCAATTTTGGCGTTTTGATTTTTCTCCGCCAAATATGAGCCAATTATCTTTATTCACTTATACCAAACCAAATCAACACCTGAAGACATCCAGGACTGGATTAAACAAACATTATTTGTGCCTAATGAAATCAGTTTGCCGCGTAATTTTGTGGATGTCAGTTTTAGTTATCTCGATGCCTTTTTACGGACTTTCACAAAACAACCTTGAGTCCCCTCAGCTTTCTATTCAGACACAATCATATTTCCATAATCCGGATACCGGGACTTATCTCTATCGTAATGCAAAGGTGGAATGGGAGGGAATTACTGTGGAAAGCACAGAAATCAATTATCACCCGGAAAAGCATAGATTAACTGCATGGGGATATGTCAGGGTGACAGAAGGCAGTACTGTTGCAGTTATGGACGAGTTAGAAATTAATGTAAAAAACGGAAACGGTATTTTCCGGAATGCAATAATTTTTGATTCTTCAAACAAAGCCTACATGACAGCAGAAGAAGTGAGAAGGATTGGGAAAAACCATTTTGTAGCACAGACTTGTACATTTACAACCTGTGATCCTAAATCACCTGCATGGCAAATAACAGGCAGTGAAGTAAATTACTATTCCCAGAACTTTTCATCATCTCAAAGCACCTTCCTCAGAGTAGGCAATGTGCCGATATTTTATTTTCCCTACCTTGCCTGGCCGACAGTAAAACGCCGTCAATCCGGATTTCTTCCTCCAGAGTACATTATAGTCCGGAGCAGCGTAAGAAAATGGGACCTGGGATATCGCATAGGCATACCTTATTTCTGGGCAATTGATCCGGAACAGGATTTAACCATCACTTATGACTGGGTGGAGAGACGTGGTCCCGGTTTGCGTCTGGATTACCAATATGCCTTAACCAGGGGCATGAGGGGTGAAATCAAATACCAGGAATTTTTTGAACGTGATGCAAGAGATCCGGAAAATGAATCCGGAAGCTTGAACGCGGAAGAGATTGATTCTTCTGAATTGAATCCCAAACGTTTTAAATTTGAATTCAACCACAACCAGCAGATAGATGGACAGAGCAGGCTGATTACATCCGCACTGGTCTATAGTGACAGTCAGTTTCAAAAAGAGTATGAACTGATAGATAACCCTGACCCGAATACTGCACAAAAACTGACAGCAAACATCAATCGCCAGTTTTCAAATGGATCTATCTCTCTTTCTGCTACTCAAACTCGTGTATTCAGTGAATTAGCACTGCTTAACAGAAGTATTGATCTAACTCAGGTTCAACACTTGCCTGCACTTTCATTTCAATTCAGGGATACATTCTGGCGTTCAGGTAGAGCATCATTGTCTCCGGAGATCAGCGGATCTGTTGTCCGATACTACAGGGTACAGGGATACAACGGAGAAGGTGCCGCGGCCACTCCCAGGCTGAATTTTAATTTCCCGGTTTTTAACCATTTTGACGGCAGCATTAAAATTGGGAAGCAGTTATCACGCTACAAAGTTCGTGATCCAAATCTGCCCGGAAGTGAGGATGAATACGGATTTGAAATTTTAGATAGTGAAATAGAATTTAACACTGTCTTTTCCAAAATATTTAAAAATGAAACCGGAACTTTCACTCGATTCAAACATTTGGTAACACCGCGTATTCAATACAATTACATTGAGGATGTGCCGCAACAATCTGATTCCGGAGTGCCTTTTGGCGGAGGTGTATCAGCAAGGAGATTAGCCACGCTCAGGCTGGAAAACATTTTGCTCGCCAAACGGCGTTACTTTGAAAGAAGTGTAAAATTAACTTCCCTTGCTTTGGACAGAATGCGGAGAGATCAAATGGACCCTGCACTGATTCGCAAACTGGAATTAATAAAAGACCGGGAATTTGCGTCAATGCAAATATTTGACAGACAGCTGGAAAATCTGTTTGGGACAGAATTAAGTGCCCGGCAAAAAGACAGTATTATTGCTTACGCAGAAAAAGGAGTTGTCCCGCTACATAATAAGCAGACCCGTGGTCAATTCCGTGAAGGAAAAAGCAGTTCCGTAGCAACCCTGAACTTTATTCAGCATTATGACAACTTAAAAAAAAATCCATATTTTCAACCGATCGGTCCTGGAGTTAAAGGAAATGAAACGGAACCGGGTCAACCTCTTTTACCTCTGCGTACCATCCTGAAAGTAACTCCGGGGACGGATTTTTCCATCAGCATATTTAACCGCTATCATCACCAGAAAAGCCGTGTAGTTGAATATTCTGCTGACATGAGCGTCGGCGTGAGTAAACACAACAAAGCTTCAGTTCATTTCCGAAATAATGAACAAGCATACCAAACCCCTTTTGGTGAAGACGTTGCTGCTGCAAACACTTTCAGTTTCAGTAACAATTTTGCAACCAGTGATGAACTGGCTTTTGGAGTTGCTGGTACAGTAAACCTGGATGCAGACAGCTACACATTCAGGCGTCGTCTTACATCCAGTGTTTTTAGCCTGGAATACAAACCTGACTGCTGGAACATACGGCTGGCCTTGACAGAAAATGTAGATAAAACAACAACGAGCAGCGGACGGGAAAAAGAGTACATCGACCGGACTCTTTATGCATACATCAACCTGGGAGGGGTTGATATTCCGGAGCAAATTCTGCCCGATCTGGAATAGCATATGGAAAAATTTTCTCTTAGTGCATTTTTTAACAAATATATTTTCCATTACACAATCAAATGCATTTGCATTTTGTTGATTCTGGTTATTTCTTTTTGTTTTTCTGCAAAAATATATGCAGAAGAATCTTTATCAGCTGAGAAAGGCACATCAGACCAACGTGGTTTTGAGTCACGTGTCGCAAAACCTGAGCCTGATTTTTTTTTCTCAGGCAGTTCTTCTGAATTGAAGGGATTTTATTTTGGTGTGGGGTTCAGGAATGTAAGTCTTCAAGTTGCGAATGATGTGACCGTTTCTGATTCGGATGGAACAGCAAACGGAATTGGGACAAATTTGGGCTATTTCTGGGAAGAACAGGCTTTAGAATATGAACGTCAAATCTCAATAATCAATCATACAGATTCACTTACTTACGAAACACAAACGGGTCAAAAACTGGAAGTAATTCAAAATAACTTTTGGTACATACTTTACCCAAAAATAAGCATGAAATTTTATTTGCACTATGGTGCAGGAATCCAGTTTACTAAAACCCGTTTTGCTGCAACTGGAAGCAACACGTCTTATGAAGATGAAATTGCAATTGGAGCTGAAACCGGAGTGACTTATTTTGTAATGTCTAATTTAAAATTGTTTTATAGATTTTCTGTGGGAAGACAAATTCCTTTTCTTAAGACTTCAGATTCCAGTGCTTTTTTAAAGCAAAGCCAACTGCATACTATCTTCCTGAATTATTACATTCCTCTTTGAAAATACAAATACAGCTTTCTGCTTTGGCAGTTTGCCAGTCTTTTTTTGGCATCTCAGACATTATTAACTGGCTTTATTAACTTCACAAACTCCAGCTTTTGTTAGTTCATTTATTTGTTTAAGTGAATATCCAAGTTCTTTAAGCACCATTTCCGTTTGCTCACCAAGTTCAACACCAACATGCCGATATTCCGGTTTACAGGATGAAAACTTGAATGGTGATGCTATCTGTCTCTGGGTTGATCCGGATGAATCAGGGACATCCACAAACATTTCTCTGTCTTTGAATTGCTGATGTTCCATCGCTTCCGGAAATTCCAGAACCAGTTCAACACAGGCATCACAATCAGCAAACGCAACTTCCCACTCAGACCATGGACGATCCAAAAAGCGTTTTTTAAGGATTTTCTTCAACCTTTTTTGAGATTTTTGATCAGAAAGTGAAATCTCCAATAATGTTTCCGGAAGCTCCATTGCATTAATCAATGCGGCAAAAAAATGAGGCTCCAGGCTGCTTACAGAAACGATGCGCCCGTCCTTTGTCTGATAATAATCGTATAAGGTACCTCCATTGAGAAAAGTAGATTCAGGCTCTGCCCCGTCACCACCGGCCAGCCAGTTTGCGCCTTCAAATACATTCATGCTGAACATAGCATCCGCCATGCTGATATCTATAGCCTGCCCTTCACCTGTCAGCTGACGGTGAATTACTGCAGATAAAATTCCCATAACCACATGATATGAACCTCCTGCAACATCAGCCACCTGAATTCCAAGGGGTACAGGCAGTTCATTTTTGCGGCGACTGTAGTTGCTGACTCCTGAAATTGCCAGGTAATTGAGGTCATGCCCGGCACGGTATCTGTAACCTCCTGTCTGACCGTATCCAGTAAGGGAACAAAATATAAGTGAGGGATTTTGTTTGCACAGTTGCTGGTAATCCAGACCAAGCCTCTTCATCACACCTGGACGGAATTGCTCCAGAACAATATCATATTTTTTGATCAGCTGATTTACAATTTTGACTGCTTCTGGGTGTTTTAGGTTTAACCCGATGGAATGTTTTGAGCGGTTCAGGGAGGCATGGGCATTCAGGCCTCCCTTCACATTTGCCGGGAGACTTCTTGTAATATCAGGACGCGAGGAGGTCTCTACTCTTAAAACTTCTGCACCTAAATCAGCAAGTGTTTTTGAAGCAAATGGTCCTGGAAGCAGTGTGGAGAAATCTAGAATTTTTAATGAAGAAAGTGGTGCAGGCATTCTATTCTAAAGCAATCACTGCCTCAGCAATTATTGTCTGAGCTTCAGGGGTGTGAGCCTGCATTTCAAGTCGCACCAGTTTTTCATTCCCCTTTTCAAATTTTTCTACAACTTTTCCTGTGCAGGTTACACTGTCGCCAATATGAGTCATGGCAGTGAAACGATTATTTATGCTCCTGATAGCGGATTGAGGCACCCAGTCTGTAAGCATCCTCGCAAGATAACCAGCGGAAAGCATGCCGTGCGCAATCACGTCATCCAGCCCTGCCGATTTTGCATAATCCAGGTCAACATGAATAGGATTATGGTCTCCGGAGGCCCCGCAATACAGTGCCAGGGTATGTCGGGAAACGGGCGGAATTTTTAAAGCTGGAATTTCATCTCCTACTTTCAGTGATTCAAATGTTGGAACTGTCATTATGCTGTGCTGATTGAATAATTATTTTTTAATGTTTTTTAATGTCGAAAAACGTAATTAGTGAGAGTTTCAGCAACCTTTTCATCATGCTGATTGATGAACTCCGTGTGAGAAATAACAAACTGCAGAGTGCCTTCTTTTTTATCAATTATATCAGTTATTTTTTTACGCACCGTTATTTCATCACCTGCATATATTGGCCCGTGGTAAGTAAAATTTTCTTCTCCGTGCAATAATTTTCCCAGGGTCTCTCCCAGCAAATTCACCAAGTCAACTAATTCCAGCGCGTCTATTTCCAGCACAAAAGGGTATGTTGGAGGAGCCAGCAGTCCGGGCAGACCTGCAGCCGCAGCTGCATCAGGATCAGTATAGATTCCCTGAGTCATTCCAAGAGTCTTTGCCAAGAATTTAAGCCGTCCCTCTTCAACAGGCAAAATCACGGGACTGAACTCATGTCCAATATGTTTTTTTTCGATCATGCTGCAAGTTAAACAAATATCTTCAAAAATGCCGGCTGATTAAATTCCCCTTATTATCACTATTTATAAGCTTAAGCAGGTGGGAAAAGTCTAACCCCGGTTTTTTTATCTGTCAACATAAACATGTTGCGTAATTTTCACAAACGCCTGCAGAGAGAAGACAGGTGCGGAAGCCCTCGGCTGCACAGAATCTGAACACAGGATTCAATTTTACCTAGATCAGGCCGTGCAGTTGCAGGCAGGTCATTAACTCGGTTGCGAACTGTTAAATAACACTGAAGTAATCTCTGTTCCTGTTTAATAAGTTTTAATTTGCCTGGTGCGCATTGCACACGTGCCTCTCTGAAAGTAGACCATTCAGGAAGTCGTGACAGATCCATTAGCAGTGATTTGCGAATAGACTGTATTTCTTCAGCGTATGCTTTTTTTTGCCTGTTCGAACTGCAGGATTCATTTCTTTTTGTGCCCCGGTCAGGGAATTTGGGAACCTGAATGATCGCCAGGTAAATCAATATCAGCGCAATAATTGATCCTGCAGCAATCAGTAAGAACTTTAACCACTTTTTCCAGTTTATAAATGAAGTTTTTTTTGGTTTGCCATCCCTGAAACTAACCTGGAAAAACTGCACCTTTCCGTCTGATGACTCCTGGTTTAATATTGGAGTCTGATCCAGTCCGAGGACTGCTCCAACCAATTTTATCTCAGAAATTTCCGGAGAATACATTCCTTCAGTCAAAGCTGAAAGTTTAGCAACCTCGTTTGCATAACGTGCAATCAGCTGCATTACTTCCTGATTTTGGCGCCAGTTTCCTCTGTTTACATCAGGTGCTGTCACCCTGGCAAGATCTGACCTGGAAAACATCCTGGCCTTGCGCTCCTTGCCGGAGCCCGAGTCGCATACACCTATGGGACGCCATTGTAGATATTTTAATGGGGAAATTTCAGTCATTCTACGGGGAACGGATATTCCCTGTGCAGTGAAGCTTGAGGAAGAATGAAGCAGATGGACTTAAATCACTGGCTGGGGCGGCAGGGATCGAACCTGCGAATCACGGGATCAAAACCCGTTGCCTTACCACTTGGCTACGCCCCAAACAGCAGTTAACTAAGAGATTTAATTCTAACTTTGCATGGATAATTTTCAAGAGTTTTTAAGGAACACTTTTATTCTTCAACTACAAATTCAAATCCCAGAATAGTCAGTGTAAAGAGAACTATGTCAAATCCAGCAAGCAATTTCCACCATGACCAGACTTCCTGCTGGTGTAATCCAAAAAATAAATTTTCCATCAGGCGGACAACACACAGAAGGCTTGGTACCATAAGGGGGAAAATAAGAATTGGCAGCAAAATTTCTTTGCCGCGTACAGTTGAGGTCATTACGGTCAGTAAGGTCCCTAATGAACTGAAACCGATAGTACCAAAAAGCAAAACCAGGAACAACCCAGTCCAGCTCAGAACATCAATTTCAAATATAAACAGGCACAGCGGAACAAACAGAAGTTGGGTGAGCAGCAGAAACATGGTGTTGGCCAGCATTTTACCTAAAAACAAAACACTGCGGTCTACAGGTGCGATCAACAACGCTCCCATGCAACCTGATTCCATTTCCTGTACGAAAGATTTCCCCAGCCCCAGTACGCCGCTCATCAATGTAACTATCCAGATTACTCCCGGAAGGGCAGTCAGGAACATTTCAGGTTCCTTACCCATGGCAAACTGGAAAACCAGCAGGGCCAGTATTGCGAACAAGAGCATGGACAGTAAATTGTCCTTGCGCTGCAAGTCAATCAGTATATCTTTCCAGACCAGAATTAAAGTTTGCCGGAAAAATATTTGCATGAAGATAAGTGGAATTTTTGTAAGTGGCAGCGAGAAATTTCAGGCGGCTTTTTCTTTGCCCGTAGATTCAGATTTCTTGCTGGAAGTTGTTTCTTTGTTTGCAGCCGTACCTGATTTTTCAGCAGAAGGCTGTTTGTCCTTGGCTGATGTTTTCTTGTCTGAGTCGTCTGTTTTTTCTTTTCCGGATTTTTCTGTTTTTTCAGATTCATTGCTTTTGCCTGAATACCCGTCCTTATACCAGCCTCCTCCTTTGAGGTGAAATGCACTCATTGAAACCTGGCGCCTTGCACTGTTTTTTCCACAATCAGGACATTCCTCAAGTGGTGGCTCATTGAACTTCTGCACTTCTTCAAATTGATATCCACAACTCGCACAGAGGTATTCATAGATTGGCATATCTGTCCCGTTCTGTTACAATTAATCTGGTTTAAGTTGCCCAGATTATAAAGAAAATTATGAATTTTGTCAATGCAGATTTATACGGAGATATGATTTGATGGCGAGTAAACTTGAGGCCACAAATCTGAAAAAATCGTATCAGGGAAGACATGCCGTAAAAGGAATCTCAGTCCAGGTCTCTCAGGGTCAGGTCGTCGGTCTGCTGGGTCCAAACGGTGCAGGAAAAACTACTGCATTTTACATGATAGTCGGCGTTCTTCGTCCTGACGAGGGGTCTATCCATTTAGACGGCCAGAACATCACCGGATTCCCCATGCACAAGAGAGCAAAAGCAGGACTGGGATATCTTTCCCAGGAACGTTCTATTTTCCGCAAACTTACAGTAGAAGAAAACCTTATTGCTGTGCTGGAAATGCTTCCTTTAAGCCGTAATGAAAAACAGGAACGGCTTGATTCCCTGCTGTCTGAACTTGGAATTCAACATGTACGGAAAATAAAAGGATACGCGCTCTCTGGCGGGGAAAGCAGAAGAGCTGAAATAGCCCGGGCACTGGTGCTTGAACCTTCAATCATGCTTCTGGATGAACCTTTTGCAGGAGTTGACCCCATTGCAGTTGCAGATATTCAAACAATTATTCAACAGCTTGCAAAGAGAAATATTGGAGTGTTAATCACAGATCATAACGTACGTGAGACATTCGGAATAATAGATTATGGATATATTATGAACGAAGGTGAACTGCTGATTGATGGAACTCCGGATGAATTGGTGGAAAATGATCAGGCAAGGAAAGTTTACCTGGGAAAAACATTCTCCATGTAGGTTTGACTTTTTATCAACTTGGAGCAAAACTAGTAGCATGAATGTTGATTCCATAAGTTTTTAGCAAACTGTATAAATAATCACCTGAAAACGTTTAACCTAGATAAAGAGGATTTATGGCAATGCAGATGAAAATGCAGATGAAGATGAGCCAACAGCTCATTATGACTCCGCAGCTGCAGCAGGCCATAAAACTCCTTCAACTGTCACGTGCAGAACTGGAGGAATTAATCGAACAGACTTTAATTGAAAATCCTGTTCTTGAGGAAGGTATGGATATGGATACTTTCCCCAGTAAAACTGAAGAATCGCAGGAATCTTCCGAGACTGAGGAAACACCTGAAGTGGTCACGGATACAGAGGAATTCGAAACTGCTCGTGAAAATGAGCAGGAGGATTCAGTGCAGGACGAAATTGACTGGCAGCAATATATTGAACAGATAGAACAATTCGGAGGATACCAGGAGCGCCGTTACAACACAAACACTGATGACGAAGAAAGCCCCTCAATTGACATAACAGCTGCACAAACCGAATCCCTTGCAGATCACTTGATGTGGCAGTTAGATATGCATAAACTCACCCCCCTTGAATATGAGGTTGGTGCTCACCTTATCGGAAATATTGATGACGACGGATTCCTGGTTACCAGTATTCGCGAACTGCTGGAATTACAGCAGGATTTATACAGCAGGATCATTAAAAAACATAAAAAAGAAGGACTTCCTGAACTTCCTGAAGTTGATGCAGATTTGTGTGACCTTAAGTTTCAGTCCGGTAAAACCACTCATAAGAAAAAAAATTCCCAGGAGAATGAGTCTAATTTAAATGAAGACGGCAAGCTGACAGAGGAAGAAACTGCAAAACCTGAAATTTTGCCTCCTGCCTGTGCATTCGTAGAATCAGTATTGAATAAAATCCAGCAGTTTAATCCCAATGGAGTTGGTGCACGAAGCTTACAGGAATCGCTTTTAATTCAATTGGAAATGCTGGGAGAGAGCGACAGCTTAAGTTCCCGCATTGTAAAGAATGATATGCAGTTTCTGGAATCGAAGGATCTCAAAAAAATTGCACGCAGACAAAAGCAGGATATTGAACAGGTTATTGATTCATATCGCCTGATTATGTCACTTGAGCCTAAACCAGGCAGGGAATTTATTTCAAACCCATCGCATCATTACATAATTCCAGATGTTTATATCTACCAGAAGGACAACGAATACAAGGTGGCGTTGAATTCGGCGGGCATGCCACGTCTTCGCATCAGCAATTATTACAAGGATTTAAGTAAATCTATGGAAGATGACGGCAGTCTTACAAAAGACTATATAATGGAAAAGGTTAAGGCAGGTCAATGGCTGCTGAAAAGCATAGAGCAGAGACAAAAAACTATCTATCGCGTTACAAAAAGCATTTTGCGTTTCCAGAAAAAATTCTTTGATAAAGGTATTCATTATCTACGCCCCCTTGTACTCAAGGACGTTGCAGAAGATATAGACGTTCATGAGTCAACTGTCAGCAGGATCACTACAAACAAATATGTGCACACTCCGCAGGGAATTTTTGAATTGAAATATTTCTTCACCAGCGGAATTGACCAGGCAAGAGGAGAAGCAGTCTCATCTAAACGAATCAAAGATATGATCCTGCAGATGGTACAGAAAGAAGATTTAAAATCCCCTTACACTGACTTGCAGATTGCGGACGTTCTGGAGCGTCAAAGTGGAATTAAAGTTGCACGGAGAACTGTCGCAAAATACAGGGAAGCACTGAATATTCTACCATCAAACAAACGAAAACAACTTTTCTAAATCTTTTGTTCCAAAACGGATATGGGAATACTGACACGTATATTTAACCTGTTTCGTGCAACTACCAGCGATCTGCTTGACAAAGCAGAAGATCCGGAAAAAATGATCAAACAAATGATTTCTGATCTTGAGGCTCAGAAAAAAAAAGCAAAAGAGCAAATGACCGAGGCTTTAGCTTTACAAAAACGGTTGGAGCGTGACACAGAAAAAGAACACCAGGAAGCAGAAAAATGGGAGCAGAAGGCAATTCTTGCTGTACAAAATGAAAAAGATGATTTAGCCAAGGAGGCGCTAACACGTAAAAATGAGCATCTTCGAAGGGCCCTGGATTTTGAAAAACAACTGGAAATGCATCAGAACAACGCTGATTCTCTCAAGGAGAGCTAGCAGACACTGGAAGACAAAATTGATGAAATCAAACGCAAGCAGGGACTTCTATCGGTAAAGCAAAAACAGGCTGAAGCACAGTAAAAAATATATAAAACCATTGAAGGGCTT
>JAKUUF010000010.1 GCA_022448705.1 SAR324 cluster bacterium
CCTTGAACGCTCCTTTCTTAAGTATTGCATCACCTGATCGAAAGAGAAAATCCTGTGGTAGTGAAACAATGCAACTGAGCTTTGTCGATCGAAGTTCATATTTTTTGAATTGTTCCTTGTTGTCATTCAGAAACTTATCAAGGTCACTGCAATTTTTAGGCTGAGTGGAGAGTGCGTTAATCAGCACAAAAAAACAGAACAGTAATGTCATCAAATCCGCAAAGGTAGTTACCCAGCCACCTTCAGAGCTTCCCCCTCTACTCATGCTATAATCCTAATCCTCCTCCCATCGCGGCCTGTTCCTCCTGAATAACTTTCTTTCTCAATTTTGGCGGCAGGTAAATCACCAGATCTTTTTTGGCAGTTTCTGGAAGCTCTCTGCGTTTAAGGTAAAGCAACCCTTCACGAATCATCTCTAAAAGTAAAACCTGTGATTCCTTTAGCTGAAAACGTTTGGAGGCTATCGGCAAAAATATAAGTTGCGAAATTAGCACTCCGTAAAGTGTAGTAATCATAGCTACGGCCATACCACCCATCAGGCCGGCAATGTCTGCCCCGCCTTCTCCTCCAACGCTTCCGAGCATCAGGATCAGGCCGACCACTGTACCAATCATGCCAAAGGCTGGCGCTGCGCGACCCATGAATTCAAGCATGTCTATTTCTTCAAAGGACCGGTAATTGTACATTTCAATTTCTGAACGTACTATTTCCTCAATCATTTCTTCTGTTACCAGATCAACAGCAATAAAATCCTGTAGCCATGTTTGAAGATCTGAATTTTTCACCGCGCTTATTTCTTCATCAGTAATTAACTCTTTGTTTGCGCGCTTTTCACATAAACTGATTATGGTATTATAGACTTCCAGGAAATCTTTGTCTGCCTTCCCTTTTAGAAAAGCTTTTGCAATGAATACAATTGCCCGCATTGCATCCCCAAAGCGAAACGCGATCAGTGTGGCTGCATATGATCCTCCGAGAACGATAAGAAAAGATTTTAAATCTGCGAATCTGGAAACAGATCCAAGCCATGAATCCTGGAATTCTTTGAAAACTGCTTTATGGTTACGCAGTTCCTCTGATGTAGCTTGGGTGGCTTTTAAAGCCTCAAGTCCAGTTTCAAATTCACGGAACATATACATGTAATAATTGGAAAGATGATCCGGCCAGACGATGCCGAAAAATACAAGCGCTATTCCAAAAAGCATTCCAAGCAGTGTTCCTAATTTGTCCAGCATGAGGTCCTTATTATTGTTTGTTAAATTAAAATTTAATCAATAATATTAGTAAATTATAAAATTATTTGGATTAGAGCCTGTTTAATTATCCCTTAATAATATGAATGTCAACTATAGAATAATACTTAAAATAGTATAATACTTAAAACAAGCATTCTGTAGAAAAATTTCTGATAGCAGGAGATTATTCTTGATTATTCGGAGCATTCTGTATCAATAATCTAAGAATTTCAACACATTTTCTTCTGCATTCCAAGTAATATACCTATAGAGACTGTTGATGTCAGATCAATCAAATTATTTTCATCATCTGAAGAAAATTTTACAATAATCGACAGGAATGGGTACTGTTATCAAGTGTATCAATTTATTCATCTTCAGCTAAACTGATAGAGAGCATTTTTCCTCTTCATGGAATCAGCGGCCTACAGAAGGTACAGTTTGCTGGATCAGTAAAGGCTTTCATGGAAATAGTTTATAAATCAAAACTGAATTCAGTTCAGTTAAATTCTTTAGAAAAATTGGACCATGTAATTGTAGGAGGTAACAAAAATACAAGTTTTGCTGACAAGGGACTGCGGTGAAAAAAATTAAGGATCACTATTTTCACAAGGCCAAGAAGGACGGCTACGCCGCAAGATCTGTCTACAAAATTGAAGAAATTGACAAAAAATATAGGATTATCCGTACAGGAAATAAAGTACTTGATCTGGGTTGCAGTCCAGGGTCTTGGCTTCAATATGCAAGCAGAAAAGTAGGAAATTCAGGACAGGTGCTGGGTGTTGACTTGCAGCCAGTTAAGATTTCGCTACCATCACATGTGAAAGTTATAAAGGCAGATATATTTGAAGTTACAGATGAAGACTTGAAGATTAAAGGAGGGCAGGCTGATGTAATCCTGAGTGACATGGCCCCAAAAACCAGCGGTATACGCACAACAGACGCACATCGATCTTTTGAGCTGAACAAAAAGGTTCTTTATCTTGCAAATGATATCTTATGCCCGGAAGGGTCATTGCTGGTGAAAGCCTTTCAGGGTAAGTTGTTTGATGAGCTGTGTTATGAATTTAAAAAAATGTTTGCTGATGTAAAATTGTGTAAACCAAAAAGCTCACGATCAGAAAGTGTTGAAATCTTCATTCTTGGTAGAGGCAAAAAAAGAACAATTTGAAGAATCAGGTAATTTACTAAAGATTATTCTAAAAATGCCGAATAATTATTAAAGAATCTTGTTATGTCCAGTTATCAGAGGTTTTTATTTTCTTAATTATACGATCTGACAAAGCTGAAAAAATATACAAAAGGCAATGAAAATCAGACAAAACCCAGCTTCATTAAACACATTGAGACATACTTCAAATCACTTCGATAGAGTGAAAGGTGGTATTGAGCGCCTCAGTTCGGGTGTAAAGATAAACAAAGGCGCAGATGGCCCAGCATCATTGATTGCTTCTGAACGATTACGCGGGCACATTGTTGGACTAAAGCAGGTTTTTGACAATGCATCATCTACTGTAGCGCTGTTTCAAACGGCGGAAGGCGCCTTAAATGAAGTCAGTGATCTGTTAATAAAAATAAAACAGCTGACTGTACATGCGCAAAATGAAGCAACTAATAACTCAAAAATGCTGGCGGCGGATCAGCAGGAAATTGAAAATCTACTTAACACAATTGACCGTATTTCTAAAAACACTGAGTTTGGTGGAAAAAGACTGCTTGACTGCAGTATGGGAACCAGTGGTACCGCTGTAGGAGATTCACTGCAGTTTGTCTCTGCCGAGGCAACAGCTCCTCCTTCGCCGGAACAAGGATGGGAAGTGGACATTCATCACGTTGCTACAAGAGCATATATAGTTGGCTCTGTACCCATTGATATGAATAATATTCGCAATGGACTGCAAATAGTTCTAAATGAAGGTGGAAGAAACCTTGATTTTAAATTAGATGAAAATCAGTTGGGAAAAGATATTCAGGAATTGATAAAAAATGCAGATCGATACCCACTGCGATTCCCTCCAGCAGAAATATCTTCACAAATTAGAGGTTTAGTTGTTCATGCCTTGAATCAAAAAATTGTTGAGAGCGGATTAGATTTGCACGCAATACTTACTCCGGGAAATAAACTGCTTGTCAGGCATAACAAATTTGGTGATGCAGCATCTTTTACGGCTGGAAGTTCAGTGGCAGGCATACTTTCTTACGAAGCAGACATTGCACAATCTGCTGTGCCTGGAAAAAACATTGAAGGCACAATTAACAATGAAGTTGCCCTGGGAGAAGGACAGTATTTATCAACACTTGCAGGGATGCAGGCTGCTGGTGTAAAGATAAAATTTGATAAGGAAATTGGATTTAAGGAAATTCCAGTTCTGGATCAGCATGGAATGCAGACAGGAACAAAGTATGTTGAAGTCAAAAACGAGGATTTAGTTGGAAGCCGAGAAAATCCGAAGATTGAAGGGTATGTACATGTTTCCCAGAAGTCCAAAGAATTCCAAATTGGACTTGACAAAAATTCGAATCCATCCTTTTCTTTAGCAAATGTACGCACAAGCCTGATGGGAAACGACATTAAGAATAAAAGTGGGTTTCGAAGCCTTGCTGATATTGATGTTACCTCGCTGCAGGGAGCAAAAGATGCATCTATAATAGTAGATAAGGTTATTGACCAAATCTCTGTCTACCGTGGTGAAATAGGTTCATTTCAGAAAAACGCACTGGAGAGCAACCTAAACAGTCTCAAGGTTGCAGAACAGAATATCACTCAGGCTGAGTCCACTATCCGCGATTCAGACATGGCAGCAGAAATGTCTGAACTTACCAAAGATAAAATTATGCTGCAGGCAAGCACCGCTATGATTGCACAGGCCAATCAGGTGCCTGAAACAGTTTTGGGATTAATTCAAAACAACAGATGATATAATAAAGCAGAGTGCTTTGCACGTCTTTGAAACGCATAATTTCCTTCCAATTCAAACAGACTTCTCATTTTTTCAAACTCCAAAAAGACTTGCTGTTTGCCCGACTTTAAGGCTAGCATTACGGGAGAATCACAGAATATTTTGTTTAGCATAATTTTATCAGAACAGAGTCAGGGAACAATTTTTAACATCTGCAAAAATCAGCATGGGTATAGCTGAAAACGTACAGGCTGAAAAATTCCAAAATTTGCCACTGGAATTGAAGGGGATTACAAAAAAATTTCCAGGAATAATTGCCAATGATAATGTTGATTTTACTTTGAGAGAGGGAGAAATACACACCATTTTAGGTGAAAATGGTGCAGGTAAATCAACATTAATGAATATAATAGCCGGTCTCTATCCTGCTGATGCAGGGGAAATAAAGGTGTTTGGGGAACTGGTTAATTTCACCAATCCGCGTCAGGCGATTGAGAAAAGCATCGGCATGGTGTTTCAGCATTTTATGCTGGTGCGCAATCATACTGTTGCAGAAAATATTATCCTGGGCATGCCAGGTGTGGCTGCACTTGAATTAAAAAAAGTCCAGCAGCAAATCAGGGAGATAAGCGAACGCTATGATTTATTTGTTGATCCTGAAAAGAAAATTCAGGAACTCTCGGTAGGTGAACAGCAGCGTGTCGAAATTGTCAAGGTTCTGTTCAGAGGTGCACGAATCCTGATCCTGGATGAACCAACGGCTGTATTAACCCCGCAGGAATCCAACGCATTGTACGAAATCATGCAGAGAATGGCAGATGAAAAACACGCCATCATCTTCATCACCCACAAAATGAAGGAGGTAATGGCTCTTTCTCATCGGATAACTGTCTTGAGCCGCGGTAAAGTGATGGCAACCCTAAAGAGAGAAGATACCGATCCTGAAGCATTGGCAGATTTGATGATTGGCAGCCTGGAAGCAAAGGAGTCTATAAAAGTTGCGGAACTGCTTAAAGAAACTGAGCTTGATAAGCGGGAGAAACATAATACTGGTACTGAAGAAAAAAAGCATAAATTTGGGAAATTGACTGTGGCTCTAAAAGATATTCATGCAGTCAATGATTTGGGTCAACCGGCACTTAAGGGCATTTCGCTTGATATATATGCTGGAGAAATTTTGGGTATGGCTGGTGTTTCAGGGAATGGGCAACCTGAGCTTGCAGACGTGTTGAGCGGCATGCGCAGCCCCATTCAGGGGTCATATCAGTTTGAAGAAACGCCTCTGGAAAAACCTACAGTGAATGAAATGATTGACAGAGGTGTGGGTTACATTCCGGAGGATCGGAAAAGGTTTGGTATTTCCTCAGGAATGTCTATTGCTTATAATTTTTTACTTCGTGATTTCAGGAATCCCAAATTCAGTTCAAATCAGTTGCTGAGCCTTCAAAATATCTTTGAATATGGCAGCAGTAAAATACAGGAATTTGATATTCGTGCACCATCAGAGAAGACTCCGGTGGGACTGCTTTCTGGTGGAAATATGCAAAAAGTGATTCTTGCACGTGAAATTTCCCGGTCACTGAAACTGCTGCTTGCTTCCCAGCCTACCAGGGGACTTGACATTCACGCAACCAGTTTCATTCGCGAGCAAATATGTCAGGCACGTGATCAGGGGCTGGCTGTACTATGGATCTCAGAGGATCTTGATGAGTTACTTATGGTTGCTGACCGCATTGCTGTTATTTTTGATGGACGAATTGTTGGAATACTTACTCAGGAGGAAGCCTCAATCAGTTTAATTGGTCAGATGATGACTGGAATGGAAAATAAAAATTCATCTGACTCAGCAAACAACTTTGATTATGCGTAACTATCTTCTGATATATGTAAACGGACGTCGCCACCAGATTTCAGGTGAAAGATGCTTTCAATCACTCTCTGATTATTTGCGTCTTGACCTTGGTTTAGTTGGTACAAAAGTAGTTTGTGCCGAAGGCGACTGTGGTTCTTGTACTGTATTGGTGGGACGTCTCCGGAATGGAGAGCTGAAATTTGAGGGGTTTGACAGCTGTATTCAGTATCTGTATCAACTTGACTGTACGCATGTGATAACTGTTGAAGGTTTAAAACAGGATAACCAAATTCACCCAGTGCAGCAGGCGATGGTGGATGCAATGGGATCACAATGCGGGTATTGCACACCGGGGTTTGTAATGTCCATGGCAGCCATGCTGGAAACCAGGGAGACCTTGACAAGACTCTCAGTACAGGACGCTTTGACTGGAAACTTGTGCCGTTGTACCGGCTATGAACAAATCATTGAAGCGGCGTTATCTCTTCCAAAATTTCGTTCAGCTTCATCAGGATTGCAGCCTGCCTCAAAAGGATTTGATCAAAAAGTAATGGTTGCAGATTTTAATAGACATGCTTTGGAACCTGTACTTTGTGAGTATGTGCAAAAGTGGAACGGAGCAACAAATAGGGTTAGATTTTTTGTACCCTGTACCATGAAAGAAGCGATTAAATTCAAGCAAAAACATAAAAATGTTACCGTCGTTGCGGGAGGAACAGATATTTCTGTGCAGATTAACAAGCAGTATATTGAACCAAAATGCATAATGAGTCTGACGAATTTGAACGAACTGGATTTTATTGAAGTAAAAAACAGAAAAGTGAAAGTTGGAGCCAGCGTGACATGGACCAAACTGGGAGAATTCTGTCAGCAAAATCTGTCTGAACTTTCCGAGATCATCTCCTTATTTGCATCTCGGCAAATCAGGAATGCTGGAACACTGGCAGGCAACATTGCAAATGCGTCACCCATTGCGGATTCCCTTCCCTTCCTTCACGTGATTGAGGCTGAAATTGAGTTGACAGGAAATAAAGGCAAAAGATGGGTTAATATCAACCGGTTTTATCATGCCTATAAAAAAACTGAAATGGCACCGGATGAACTGATCACGAGCATACGCTGGAATATTCCTGACCGGTCGGACATCCTGAAACTTTACAAAGTCTCAAAACGCAAGGACCTGGATATATCCACTTTTACTGCAGGGATTCTGCTGAAGCTGAAACATGGTAAAATAAAAAAGGCGCGCCTGGCATACGGCGGAGTTGGACCAATTGTACTTCGTTTGCCTGAAACAGAGAGGTTCCTTGAAGGTAAGCCAGTGACTAAATCAGTTTTCCAGCATGCGGGCAGAATTGCCTCTGATGAAATATTTCCAATTTCAGATGTTCGTGCTTCCACAAGTTATCGTACACAGTTGGCTGAAAATATTTTGATCAAGTTTTTTCATGAATGCTGCGATAACTACCATGACAAAAAAGAGGCTGCATGAAAGCTCTTGCAAGACCGAAACATAAATCATCAGCAGGCACTGTGAGCAAGGAGTCCTCACCAAGGGACAAATATACTTCCGGTAAAAATAGAACGTACTCAGACAAATTTGATCAGCCTGGATTAAAGTTGGACAACAGTAAATTGTTCGGTAAACAGTTACCTCATGATTCAGCGGTGGGACACGTAACTGGAGAAGCTTTATTTGTTGATGACATTACGCCCGCAAAGAATGAATTAATTGTTGATTTCATTTCGAGTCCTGTTGCTCATGGTAAGATTAAGAGCCTTAATTCTATGGAACTGGCTCAGCAGGATGGAATTGCAGGAGTATTCACCCATGCCGACATTCCCGGGGAGAATCTTTACGGACCAGTTGTTCAGGATGAACCAATTCTGGCAGAGGAAACAGTTCAATATGTGGGACAGCCCATTGCAATCATTGCAGGGGAGTCCCATGAGGCCATTCGAAAGGCTAAAAAAAAGATACGACTCAATATTAAGGAATTAAAGCCTGTATTCACCATTGATGAGGCAATTGCGGCAAAACAGTACATTGGAGAAAAACGTACATTCAAACAGGGGGATTTTGAAAAGGCATGGAGAGAATCAGAGCATATATTGAAAGGAACATTTGTCTGTAACGGTCAGGAGCAGTTTTATCTGGAATCTCAAGCAGCTCTGGCCCGCCCTGGAGAGCATGGTGATATACACATTCATTCCTCAACCCAGAATCCATCGGAAATACAGACAGTTGTTGCAGAAGCTTTAGGTATTGGATTTCACCAGGTTGTATGTGTATGCAAGCGTATGGGTGGAGGCTTTGGAGGTAAAGAGACTCAGGCCGCAATTCCCGCGGTGATGGCCGCGCTGGTAGCTTCAAGAACAGGGCGCCCGGCAAGGGTCGCATATACTAAAGATGATGATATGCGCTCAACCGGAAAAAGGCACCCATACAAAATTCATTACAAAGCCGCCTTCACCTCTACAGGAAAAATTACCGGCGTCAGGTTTGATATCTATTCAAACGGCGGCGCAGCTGCCGATTTATCAAGTTCAGTCCTGGAACGTACATTGTTTCATTCTGACAACGCCTATTATATACCTAACCTGATTTTTAATGGGGTTATCTGCAAAACAAACTTTCCTCCCAACACAGCATTTCGGGGATTTGGAGGACCACAGGGAATGGCCAATATTGAGAATGTGATTCAGGAAATTGCCATTTACCTGCAAAAGGACGCATTGGAGATACGGCGTCTGAATTGTTATGCCCATCGTGGGCGCAACATTACTCCTTACGGACAAGTTGTTAAGAATCATATTCTTCCTGAAATCATTGATCAGCTTGCTGAAACATCCCGATACAGCAAGCGCATGAAGCAAGTGGAGGAGTTTAACCGCAAGTCACAGACACATCTGCGCGGACTGGCATTGACACCGATGAAATTTGGTATTTCATTTACCACAACATTTCTCAACCAGGGGAATGCACTGGTCAATGTTTACAGGGACGGCACTGTGCAGGTTTCAACGGGCGGTACTGAGATGGGCCAGGGACTTAACACTAAAATCAGGCAGCTGGTCGCAGATGAATTTGCAATTTCTTATCAGGATGTAAAGTTGATGATTACGTCAACTGAGAAAAATAACAATACACCTCCAACTGCAGCGTCTGCGAGTACTGATTTGAACGGAATTGCAGCCGTAAATGCATGTCAGAAAATTCGCAGCAAATTGTGCGCGGTTGCCAGCAAATACTTTGCAACTCAAAAGGGAGGCCTCAAACCTTCAGTCAAGCAAATTTGTTTTGAAGACAACAGTGTTTTTGATCAGCGTAATCAGAAAAACAAACTCTCTTTCCGGAAACTGGTGCAGCTTGCATTCATGGAGAGAGTAAGTATGGGAGAGAGAGGTTTTTACCAGACTCCGGAAATCCATTTCAATCGTGATACAGAGAAGGGCGAACCGTTTTTTTATTACACGATGGGAGCATCGGTATCGGAAGTGCTGATAGACCGTTTTACCGGTCAACTCAACCTGGAGCGATCGGATTTGCTGATTGATATTGGTGAATCGATCAACCCAGGAATTGATCGCGGCCAGATAATCGGAGGGTTTATTCAAGGAGTGGGATGGGTAACCAATGAAGAACTACGCTACTCCGATAAGGGAGAACTTCTGTCCTTTTCACCTACAACCTACAAAATCCCCAACATTCAGGATCTTCCTGAAATATTCAACGTGGACACTATCACTAATCCTCACCATCAAATTAATATAAAACGCAGCAAAGCTGTGGGAGAACCTCCGTTAATGCTTTGCCTGTCAGTTTGGGCTGCAGTCAAACATGCCTTATCATGTGTACAAAAAGATTTATGTCCTCAGCTTAACCTTCCTGCTACTGCTGAAGAAATTCTGTGCAGACTGACAGAATTGAAGCACCAGGCCAATGATAATGCCGCAAAGCATGATGCTGGTAAAGAATCAGAGGTTGCTCTGGTTTCCCAAAATGAACTCACCTCCAAAAATAAACAAGCTGCCTGAAAAAATATATCTGCACCTGATTAGTTTCGCATGCAGAGCTTGATTGGATTGACTTTTGGGGCTAATTCTCACATATTGGGTCAGACAATAATTGCAACAGTTTGTATAAAAAATCAGTTATTAAACATGCGGAGAAACAATGAAGGAAATTGAAATAAACGGAATAAAAGAAACCATAGTTGAGCGCTCAGATTATCCGATTGAACAGTGTAAGGAAAAACTGGCGGATGAAGTTACAGCAATTCTTGGCTATGGACCTCAGGGCAGAGGACAGGGTCTTAATATGCGTGACCAGGGGTTCAATGTTATTTTGGGTGTGCGAAGAGGCAGAAGCTGGGACAAAGCTCTTGAGGATGGATGGGTTGAGGGAAAGACTCTCTTTGAAACAGAAGAGGCTGCTCATCAAGGCACTATACTTCAGTACTTGCTTTCAGATGCCGGCCAGATTGCCGCATGGCCTATGGTAAAATCCAATTTGAATGACGGCGATGCGCTTTATTTTTCACATGGTTTCGGCATAGTTTTTCACAAGGACACCGGGATTGTACCGCCAGAAAATGTGGATGTGATTCTGGTTGCACCTAAAGGCAGTGGCCTGACTGTTCGCACTCATTTTCAGGCAGGACGTGGAATTAATGCCTCATACGCGATTAAGCAGGATTATACAGGGCGTGCAAGAGATCGCTGCATTTCAACTGCTTTTGCGATCGGCTCTGGCCATCTTTTCGAAACTACCTTCGAGGACGAGGTTCACAGTGATCTCACCGGAGAACGCTGTGTATTAATGGGACTGCTGCAGGGTGCATTTTTGGCACAATATGAAGTTCTGAGAGAACATGGACATAGCCCTTCAGAAGCCTACAATGAAACTATAGAGGAGGCGCTTCAGAGTCTTTATCCTCTTGTTTCAGAAAAAGGAATGGATTGGATGTATGCAAATTGCTCAACTACCGCCCAGAGAGGGGCACTGGACTGGGCACCTAAATTTCGTGACGTGATCAAGCCGCTTGTTGAGGAATGCTACCAGAGTGTGCTGAACGGAACTGAAGCCAAAATTGCCATAGATTCCAATTCAAGTGAAGATTACCGTGAAAAGCTGGAAAAGGAATTAAAGGAAGTCAGCAGCCAGGAAATGTGGCAGGCTGGAAAAGTGCTGCGCAATCTTCGTCCGGAAAATTTATAAAACAATCTTCTAGGATACAATGGGCTTCGTAAAACTGCTCGATGAAGGCAAATTTTTTGAAATACAGAAGCGCAGCACACGCTCTGACTCTTTGGAGAAGGAATCGACTCCATTTTGCGGGGCATTGCGTCCTCATTATAACCCTAACATGATTCTGCTGCTTACCAGTCCCCTCGAATCTAGTAGCGAAGTTTTTGAGTTCAGATCTGAAGATATTGTACATGCGGAAGAATTGTCCAGTCTCTCAAAGCCAAACGGTGTGACGGTCGAACAGGTTCGTTTATGGGTACGGAACGGAAGCCCGGCGATGCGAATGGAACCGGTTCGTGTAGGAAATTAGAGCTGAAAAGACTTCGATTCTGCGAAACACCATCTGCAAATTCAACTAGTATAAACTGTTGGATGCCTTTTTGGTGAGCCCACATCCGAACTGTTCATTGCCAAATAATTTATTTCCAGATCATGCCCTCCCGCTATTTATCACATCGGAATTTTTTCAGTTACTTATACCAGCTGGGACAAATCCTTTGTCTGGCTGTACTAATCATTATTCTGCTTCCTGGCTATGCAAGCTCACAGTTTGATGATGAAATTGTAATTCCTGAAAACGTTGTCACTTTCAATTACCGGCTTGAACCGAATGAACCTCGCCCGGGAGAACATGCTCGTATTATTGTGGACCTGGATGTCCATTCTGGGTGGCATGTGTATTCAGTGATTCCGGATAAGGGAGAATTTGCTCCAATACCTACTTCATTAACTCTTGAAAACGATTCACTGATAATTGTCGGTCCTGTATACGAAAGCAACCCGATCAATGCCAAAGATCCGGTTCTGGAAATGGTGCTGAGCTTTCATGAAAAGACAGCCACATTATTCCAAAACATCCGAATTCCTGAGGATATAACGGGCGGTACAGTACTGAACAGCGCTGTTAAATTACGTTATCAGGCCTGCAGTGACCGTATTTGCCTTCCCCCAAAAACAGAAGAGTTATCTACAGATATTACTATCGGAAAGGGCAATATTCGTGAGAAATATAAATTGCCACAGTTTGCAGTTGACACTCCTCCGGAAAACCTTTCGGAAATTGATCAGGCACTCAGCGGCGGCTTCCTTGGATTTATGGGACTGGCAATAATTGCAGGTTTTTTTGCATTGCTCACGCCGTGTGTATTTCCAATGATACCGGTAACGGTTGCTTTTTTTACTAAACAAAGTCATACCGGAACAAGAGAAACATTGCGCCTTGCTGTGTTGTTTGGTGTTGGAATAGTAGGTACATATACAGTGACAGGCATGCTGCTTTCAGTAATCCTGGGGGCGGCAGGTGCGGTTCAATTTGCCACTAATGGCTGGATCAATCTGGCAATAGGCCTGATGTTTACTCTTTTTGCCTTTAGCCTGATGGGCTTTCTTCAGTTAAATGCTCCGGGCGGTTTGACAAACATTGTTGACCGCTGGTCACGGCAATTGAGAGGAACCTTTGGAGTGCTTGCCATGGGCCTGGTGTTCACACTCACTTCCTTCACCTGTACAGTGCAGTTTGTAGGCACCATGCTGATTGCTGCATCTCAGGGAATGTGGTTCTGGCCTGTAGTGGGAATGCTCGTATTTTCTACTGTTTTTGCATTTCCGTTTTTCCTGCTTGGTCTTTTTCCGCGCCTTATTCAGAAGATGCACTCAAAGTCAGGAAGCTGGATGGAGCATCTCAAAATAATCCTGGGATTGCTTGAACTGGCAGCAGCCTTCAAATTTTTCAGTAATGCTGACCTGGTTTGGCAATGGGGTCTGATTAACAGGGAATTTGTACTTGCCGCATGGGTAATAATTTGCCTGATCGGAACATTATATTTGCTGGGTATGCTGAAAATACATCATGTTCGGATTATCAAAACAGGCAGTGCTGGATTTGCTGCAGCTTTTGTTTTTGCTGCGCTGGGTATTTACCTGGTACGTGGGCTGGCTGGTGTACAGTTAAATCCCTGGGTAGATACTTTTTTGCCTCCGGATCTGCAAATTTTAGAACAAAACAAGCTGGCATTTTCAGAAAGTACTAACACAGCCTCAGGAATCAAGGCTCATTCACTGCCCTGGCATAATGACTTATCTGATGCCCTGGGGCAGGCAAAAGCCGAAAACAAGCATGTCTTTATTGATTTTACAGGATACACCTGTGTTAACTGTCGATGGATGGAAAAAAATATTTTCTCTCACCCGGACGTAATTGAACTGTTTAAGAATAAATTTGTGCTTGTTCAGCTTTTCACTGATGGAGGAGAGAAGGCTGCAGAAAATCAGCAAATACAAATAAGTAGATTTCAAACTGTAGCCCTGCCTCTGTATGTAATTCTTGACGCAAGTGATAATGTACTCGCCAAACGCGCCGGGATCATAAAGCCTGCTGAAAAATTTCTGCAATTCATGAATTGACACCCCCAAAAAGTTTTGTGAGTTACAAGACCGTTTTATTTTTTGCCCTTGGAATATTAACGTTCTGCAGTGGCTGCTCAGACTTAGGCTATTACTGGCAAGCAGCATCAGGACATTTGGATTTGCTCAACCGTAAACAGGATATACAGGAACTGCTTGATTCGCCTCATACTCCAGCGGAATTAAAACGGAAATTGAAGCTTGTAAAGAGTGTAAGAAAATTCGCAATACTGCAATTGGCTATTCCTGAAAATGAAGGTTATTCTGGCTACGTTGAGCTGGACCGTCCGTACGTTACAATGGTAGTAACAGCAGCACCGAAACTTGAGTTAAAAGCACATAAATGGTGTTACTGGTTCATAGGATGCCAGGAATACCGCGGATATTTCGATGAAGAACAAGCAAGAACATTCGCTGAGGAATTGCAACGCCAGGAACTGGATGTTTCCGTGAGCCAAATTACCGCCTACTCTACTCTGGGCTGGCTGAACAAATCCTGGATGCCGGACTATTTCTCAGATCCTGTGCTCAGTACATTTCTCCGCCGCAATGATGCGGAAATGATTGCAGTGCTGATCCATGAAATGGCGCATCAGGTGGTTTATGTCAGCAACGACACATCATTTAATGAATCATTCGCAGTTTTTGTTGAACAGGAAGGATTGAGGCAATTTCTGGGATATGCTGACGAAAAGGCTATCCTTGATAAAGACAGAGCAGAGTTATATCAATGGTATTTGAAGGCAAGAAAAGATCGTCAATTATTTAGGCACCTGATTAATTCAACATTTGAGGAAATGGAGGAATTGTTTTCTTCCGAAATTGCAAATGCAGAGAAGCTGCGAAAAAAGCAGCAGCTGTTTGATGATTTGCGTGAGAATTATAAGTCACTCAAAAATGAATTTCGAGTGCTATCATATGATAATTGGTTTAAAAAGGATTTGAATAATACTCATTTGTTAGGTGTAAAGCGCTACCACAGCAAGGTTGACAAATTTGAGAGGTTGTTTGATCAGCATGGTAAAGACTGGAGAGAGTTTTTCCAGGCGGTACGGGAACTGGCACAAGAATCTCTCAAAGAGCGCAATCGTCGTTTATCGCTGCTGAACTGACAGGTCCAATGACTGAAATATCCTTCAGTAGATTACGTGTTATACTGCTAGACCGTGATGGTGTAATCAACCATGAACCTGGGCCCATACTTAATCCGGAACAGTTTGCGATGATTCCAGGAAGCGCTGATGCAGTGGCCAGAATCAATGCACAAGGCTGGAAATGCTTTGTGATAACAAACCAGGCTGCTATTGCCAGGGGAGATCTGAATGAGGAAATATTTGAACAAATAACTGATAAAATGCACCTTGAACTCAAGAAGTCCGGAGCACACATTGACGGACAATATTTTTGTCCGCATCATCCTGACTGGCAAAACGGCAGGAGGCAGACAAATCCTGTACCATGTTTATGCCGGAAACCGGGAACACGGATGTTAGAACAGGCTTCGTCTGAACATGGTTTTGTTCAGGAAGAAGCTGTGTTTATCGGCGACACGACTACTGATTTCGCCGCAGCAGCAGAATGGGGAACATACTCCATTGGCGTTCGCACCGGCTGTGCAGGACAGGACGGTAAGATGTCTGTCGATCCTGATTACTGGTCAGATGATCTTTGGAGTGCAGTTGATTTTTTGCTTAATAACAAAGCTTGATTCATCAATCACTACTAAATTTTTAGGGTCAAATTATTTAATGAACTTCTCTTATCACACAAATGACTTGAGACAAACATAGTAAACAAGCTAGTCTGAGTCGATTCTTTTCCCCCTTTTCACATTTCTGTTTTATGTTTTCAAGAACATTTTGCCATCTTATTGCAGGATACTGCATGTCTTTTATTCTTACATCTATCCTGCTAATTCAAGCAGCAATTAGGAAAATCCTGCTTTTATTGATCACTGTTTTATTTATTTCATTAACAGCTTCTGCGGGAACCCTTGCTGATGGACTATACGCAAAAATGCAAACCTCAAAAGGGGAGATTGTTTTACGACTTTTCTACAAACGTGCGCCGCTTACAGTATCGAATTTCGTCGGTCTTGCTGAGGGTTCAAAAGAGTGGAAAGATCCGGTTAACGGTAAAGCCAGAAAAACACGTTATTACGATGGCTTGAGTTTTCACAGGGTAATCAAGGATTTCATGATTCAAGGAGGAGATCCTCTGGGAACAGGTACTGGTGGTCCGGGCTATACATTTCAGGATGAGTTTCATCCGGAGCTCAAGCACAGCAAGGCCGGAATTCTTTCCATGGCCAATGCAGGAGCAGACACAAACGGCAGCCAGTTCTTTATCACACATGTTCCAACCCCGCACCTTGACAACAAGCATTCTGTTTTTGGAGAAGTTGTTGAAGGCATGAAGGTGGTTAACGACATTGTGAAAGGAGACCTCATTAACACAGTGACAATCATCAGGAAAGGAGAATCCGCCAAGTCTTTTGATTCTGTATCAATAGCAAAAAGAATTGCCGAACAAAACAGGAAACTTGCCGAGAAAAACAGGAAAATCATTCCAGAATCAACATCCGCAATAGATACCGCAAAAGTTCCGGATTCAGCACAGGCAAGGGCGGAAGAAGTCAGCGTGCAATTGCTTGTGGTAGCTTATAAAGGTGTACGTTCGGCTAAGCAGAATATTTACTATGATAAGTCTGGAGCAAAAGAAGCTGCAGCGAAACTTTCAGATCTTGCTCGAAGAAAAGGAGTCAGTTTTTCTGATTTGATTAAGCGTTTTTCTGATTTACCTCAGCAGCCAAAACTGCCCCTGCTGTCAGCAAAAAATAATTTGAGTGATTTTTTGCAGCCTGCGTTGAAGCTAAAAGTTGGACAAATAAGTGATCCGGTTGATTCACCTTATGGATTTTTAATTTTTAACCGTGTCAATGTAGATGCAGTTACAGCCAGCCATATACTCATCTCATACAAGGGTGCGTTGCGTTCGGAAACAGATCGTGACCGCAGGGACGCCAGAAAATTAGCTGAGAAAATTTTGAAAGAACTGAAAAGCGGGAGAGATTTTGCTGAGTTGGCCCGTAAACATTCAGACGGACCTTCTGGTCCCAAGGGTGGTGAACTGGGACGGTTCGAACGCGGACAAATGGTTCCGGAGTTTGATCAGGCAGTTTTTGGCCTTGAAACGGGCGCCATCAGTGAAGTTGTTGAAACTAAGTTTGGATATCACATCATCAAGCGAACTAAATAACAGTCTGGAGTTATAATCGTTGACAACTGCTGGAATCATCATTATTGGTAATGAAATTTTGTCAGGAAAGGTTACTGATAAGAACTCCCCATACCTGTGCAGGGAGCTTAGGATTCTTGGCGTGGAAGTAAAGCAGATCATCACTATACCGGACGTTCCAGAAGTAATTGGAAAGACCGCACTGGATTTTTCAAAGCGCTTCACCTGGGTATTTACCAGTGGCGGAATTGGACCGACACTTGATGATGTAACTGTGGCTTCAATTGCCAGGGAGTTTGGAGCAGCCCTCTATGAATCGCCCCGGATCATGGAAGCCATATATAAATATCGCGGTGAAAATATGACTGATGCGCACCGCAGAATGGCCATGATACCTGAGGGATCGGAGCTGATTGAATATACAGAAGGCCGCCCACCGCAGCTCCAGTTTCACAATATCTTTATTTTTCCGGGAATTCCGGAATTTCTGAAAATACGATTTTCCGGCATCAGGGAACGTTTCAGGACAACACCGATTGTTATGAAACAGATTTTTCTCAAGGCAGATGAAGGAGACATTGCCGCGTCACTCGACGAAACCCAGGAAGCATATCCGGAACTGCAGCTTGGATCATATCCGAAAATATCTGGATCAGACTATAACCTCAAACTGACTCTTGAATGCCGTGATGATCAGTATTTGAAAAAGGCCTGTGATTTTCTGTGTGAGCGTTTAAGTGATGAAAGCATTCTCCGGATTAAGTAAACAAGCTCAAAAATTAATTAATGAAATCCCTTAAAAGTCTCCAGCAGAATTTTTCAGGCCGTGGTCCATTGATTCATGTCGTACTGGATGGCTGGGGAGTTGGAGCGCCTGACGAAACAAATGCCATCCATCAGGCAGCACTTCCAGTTATGGACAGACTCAGGCAGAACTTTCCGTACACCCAGCTTTGGACCCATGGAAAATACGTAGGTCTTCCAAGTGAAAATGACCTTGGTGGATCGGAGGTTGGACACATGACTATGGGAGCAGGCATAATTAAGCAGCAGGGTCCAACTCTAATCAGGAAACTCATTCAATCCGGAGATTTTTTTAAAATTCCGGCATTGTCGAAGATCATCAAAAACTGCTTGAATCATGATACTCCGCTGCATTTGCTTGGTCTTCTTTCAGACGGAAATATTCACAGCCATCTTGATCACATGCAGGCCATAGTTCGTCATGCCTTTCAGGCAGGAATCAGGCGCTGTTATGTTCATGCCTTGCTTGACGGCAGGGACGTAGGGGTGCAGTCCGCCCTCACTTATACGGAGCCGTTTGAAAAACTCTTTGCAGAACTTAAGGAGCAGCGTGCAGAAATTGATTATGCTTTCGCCAGCGGAGGCGGAAGAGAAGCGATTACGATGGACCGTGACAACAACTGGGAAAAAGTGGAGGCAGGATGGAATATTCATGTGCAGGGAAAATCAGAAAACAGTTTCCCCTGCATCAAGGATGCAATTGAATATTTCAGGATCAAAAGTCCGGGTATAATTGACCAGGATATCCCCGGATTCGTGATTGTACGCAACGGAAAGGCGATAGCACCAATTGAGGATAATCATGGTTTGATATTCACAAACTTTCGCGGAGACCGTGCAATAGAATTTAGCAGGGCGATACTGGCAGATGATTTTCCACATTTTGAGCGTCCTGTTCGACCACAGGTTATGTTTGCCGGGATGACACAGTATGATCAGGATAATGAAATACCACCGGAATACCTGGTGGGAACACCGGAGGTTGATGACCCTTTCGGTAAGCGTATTTTGGAACTTGGTCTGAAGCAGTTCAGGCTGACTGAAACACAAAAATATCCTCATGTTACTTTTTTTTACAATGGAGGTTACCGAGAACCGCTTGACTCATCCATGGAAAATTATCACCTGATTGCATCTGATAAAATTCAGTCCTTTGCCAGCCAGCCAGCCATGAAGGCAGGAGAAATCAGAAATAAGGCTGTTGAATTCATCCGTTCAGGTGAATATCAATATGGACTGATAAATTTTGCCAATGCTGATATGGTTGGCCATACAGGAGATTTTCAAGCTGCGGTGCACGCAGTCGAAACAATCGATGCTGCACTGGACTCAATTGTAAGCGCGATTGATGAAATGAAAGGTCTGCTGGTGATTACTGCAGACCACGGCAATGCAGACCAGATGCTGATTCAGAACTCTAACGGAACAATGGAGATCAATACCAAGCATTCCCTGAATCCTGTGCCTTTCATGATATTTGACCCTTTGTATAATGGTGATTATCATCTCAAGCCATTTGGCGAGGATTTCAACAACAATTTGAGCAACGTGGCGGCAACAAATTTTATTTTATTAGGTCAGTCTGTGCCGGATGACTTGGCTCCCCCGCTGTTTGCTTAATGAAACAAATATATAATTTTTTAAAGGAATAATCTTAGTTAAATGAGCAACATCCTTTGCATCGGAGCCGGATATGTAGGCGGACCAACAATGGCAATGATCGCCAAAAATTGTCCGGAACACACTGTAACTGTTGTGGACATCAACCAGGAGCGAATAGAGCGCTGGAACAGCAACGATTTGCCTATTTTTGAACCCGGGCTGCTGGAAGTGGTTCAGCAGACACGTGGTAAAAACTTGTTTTTCCATACAGATATTGCTGGAGCAATTGCAGAGGCGGATATCATTTTTGTTTCTGTAAATACTCCCACTAAGAAGTTTGGAGAAGGTGCAGGCAAAGCAGCAGACCTGCAGTATTGGGAAAAAACGTCACGTGATATTTTGCAGAATAGCCGCAAGCCGGAGGTTATTGTTGTTGAAAAAAGTACTTTGCCGGTGCGTACTGCCGAGGCCATGGCCAGAATTCTTGAGTCCGGAAACAGCTCAACCAGATTTTCAGTTGTTTCTAATCCGGAGTTTTTGGCTGAAGGAACCGCCATCCAGGATTTGGTAAATCCGGACCGTGTTTTGATAGGCGGGGAAGAGAATGAAAATGGACATAAAGCAGCAAAAACAGTGGCAGAACTTTACGCCCACTGGGTTCCGCGAGAACGCATTCTGTTGACCAGTGTCTGGAGCAGTGAACTTTCAAAACTCGTTGCCAACGCGATGCTGGCGCAGCGCATATCTTCGGTAAACAGTATCTCCGCGCTTTGTGAACGTACTGAAGCAGACATTACGGAAGTTTCCAGGGCAATTGGCATGGATACAAGAATTGGCACTAAATTTTTACAGGCCAGTGTTGGATTTGGGGGCTCATGCTTTCGCAAGGATATTTTGCATCTGTCATATCTTTGCGAATATTATGGACTTCCGGAAGTTGCGGATTACTGGGCCAGTGTTGTCCGCATTAATGAATGGCAGACTGATCGGTTTTTTCAGAATATTCTGCATGAGCTGTTCAATACTCTGGCAGGCAAGACAATTACCATGCTGGGCTTTGCCTTTAAGCAGGATACAGGAGACACACGCGATTCTCCTGCAATTCCGCTATGTGAAAAACTGGTGGGAGAAAACGCAAGGGTCAGGATTCATGATCCAAAAGCGCTTGAAAACGCCCGCATTGAACTAAAGAATCTTAAAGGTGATGTTTCATTTGTTGAGGACGTTTACGAAGCTGCCGATGGGGCACATGCACTTGCTCTTGTCACCCAGTGGGATGAATACAGGGAGCTGGATTACGAGAAAATTCATCAAACAATGGCTGAGCCAGCATTCATCTTTGACGGGCGTAATCATCTTGATCATGATAAGCTTTATAAAATTGGTTTTAATGTTTTTCCCCTGGGGAAATCTCCGCTCAAGCATATTTAATTGTCAATTAATGATTACTAAAATAATGACACCATGAAAACATTTGAAGAAAATCTGAAATCTCTTCCAACTGCTGAAAAAACCGTATTGCTGCGACTGTACAATGAGCGTGATGAGCTGGTTTCCATTATTCCAAATATTCCAGGACGACAGGGTTCAGTCAGGGTTTTCAGGCATATTGCTGATAAAAAAGGTGTAATTGACTTCGAAGCAGCAAAGGAAGGATTGAGGATCTTTGAGGAAAAAGTTGAAGATGCGCGTAATAATCCAGGCAAGCACCAGAAACTTGAATTGCTGCTGGGGATGAAAAGCAGGGAGAACCTGCGGATAGAAAATGTGGAATGTTCCTGCCCGGACCTGCTGGAAAATCTTTCCGGACAAGTTGCTTCTGCAGAAGAGTGCGAAGTTTTCATCGAATTGCTGAATCAGGGGAAAATACGCGCTGCTGAGAAAGTGAATAATAAATGGGAGCCTCAGCCTTATGTAATTGACGGTGTTTTGAATTATTTTGGCACACATGACAGTGAGCGCATGGAAGGAAAATACTGGGATAAGATTCCGCTGAAAACCGCAAATTACACTGACGAAGATTTTGAGCAGGGCGGAGTTCGCTATGCTCCAGGTTGTATGGTACGTACGGGTGCTTATATTGGTCCCAAAACAGTAATCATGAACCTGGCATTTGTGAATATCGGAGCATATATTGCCGGAGAAGGCTGCATGATAGACGGAGGAGCACGGGTGGCTTCATGTGCACAGATTGGTAAAAACGTAAAGTATGGAGCAGGTTCCGGAATTGAGGGCATCCTTGAGCCTGCCGGCAGGCTTGCCTCAATTGTTGAAGACAATGTGAAAATAGGAGCTATGTGCGAAGTAACCGGGATCATTGGTGAAGGATCAGTTATTGCCAGTGGAGTGATAATGGCTTCAGGCAAGAAAATTTATGATGAAGACACTAATGATTTTGTGGCTCCCATGGAATGCGTGGTGGGAGAAAAAAAGTTTCTGCTGCCTGTTATTCCTCCTTACAGACTTGCAGTAGGAGGTTCAATACCCAATAAAAAAGGAACCCACAACACTGATGCCGTAATCCTGAAAGCAGGTGATTTGCGTGATTCTGCTACCATGCGGCATTTTGAAAAACAGGGAATTTTGTACGTTTGAAAAAATGTCTACATTGTTGAAGCGTGCCCGTGAAACACTGACAATTGAAATTGCTGGTCTAGAAGAACTCAGCAAACGTCTTGATCATGAATTTGAGCAGGCAGTAAATCTTCTTTATGACTGCCAGGGAAAAGTAATCCTTGCCGGAATGGGCAAAAGCGGCCTGATTGCCCAGAAAATTGCAGCAACACTTACCAGTACCGGTACTCCCGCACTTTTTCTGCATGCCGGAGAAAGTTCACATGGTGATTTGGGAATCATCACCAGACAGGACGCAGTAATTACTTTTTCCTACAGTGGTGAAACTGCTGAAGTCCTGCAGATGATCGGTCACATCAACGCACTGGGAGTCCCTATGATTGCAATTACCGGGAATCCTGATTCCGCACTTGCCAAAGCATCCACAGTTCATCTTTCTGTTGCAGTTGATAAGGAAGCCTGCCCTCTTGGGTTAGCCCCCACTGCAAGCAGTACAGCAACTTTGGCGCTTGGTGACGCGCTTGCCATGTGCCTGCTGGAGAAACGTCAGTTCAGTGAGGATGATTTTGCTTTGTTTCATCCGGGGGGGAATCTGGGACGCAAGCTGACTATCAGGACTAAAGATGTGATGGTTACAGGTGATATGCTGCCTGTTGTGCCTGAAGATATGCTTATGCGTGAGGCAATGAATGTTTTGTCACGCAAAAACTTGGGAATTATAGTTGCCGTCAATCAGCATGGAAAAATTAGCGGTGTTTTTACCACCGGTGATTTGATGCGCCTCCTTGAGAAAGGAAAGGATTTTCTTGACAAACCACTGCTGGATTATGCCAGTCCGAAACCAAAAACTATTGCACCGGAGGCACTGGCTGCCAAAGCCCTGCATGTTATGGAAACGCATTCGATCACCTGCCTAGTTGTATCTGATCCAGAAGACCGTCCCATCGGCATTGTTCAAATCTACTACATTCTCCGTGCAGGAGTATATTAATTTGAAGTTGTGGTATTTATTAACTCATGTAATTACTAGGAAAAATGACACCTTGGGAGATTCACGCGGTTGTAGTTGCAAATTGTAATTGTGCATACGGCTGCCCTTGTCAATTTAATGCCCTGCCTACTTATGGCACCTGTGAAGCTGCAGATGGGTTTCATATTGAAAAAGGATTTTATGGAGGGGTTTCACTTGATGGGTTGAGTGCAGGAATGTTGGCAAAGTGGCCCGGACCCATTCATGAAGGTAATGGTGAGCGGCTTATCATTATTGACGATCAGGCTACTGCAAAGCAGCGAAATGCACTTGAAAAAATTATTACCGGAGAAGATACCGAGGAACTTGCGACCATCTTTTGGGTGGTCAATGCCATGACCACTATTCGTCATGAGACACTCTACTTACCCGTCACCATAGAAGCGGATATCGAGGCTCGCAGGGGTCGTGTAGTAGTTGATGGTGTTTTTGAACTAAATGTGGAACCGATCAAGAATCCTGTGACAGGCGCAGAGCATAGGGCGCGTATTGAAATTCCGGATGGGTTTGAGTTCACCATTGCCGAGATGGCAAGCGGGAACGTAAAGACTCAGAGCGGTATTGAACTGCCTAACAATAACGGCACACACTCTCACCTTGCAGAACTTCACCTAAATAATTCGGGAAGCATCCGTTCCTGAATAATAAGGACGAGCAACATTAATTCTTCTTGATTCAAAGTATGGCAACCAGCATGGTTAAGCAGTTGCTATATGGGTAATTTTATGTTGAATCTGAAGGAAGTACTTAGTCTTTTGCTTAATAAATTTTGGGTGAGAGCTGCTTGCTGTGATTGGGAATAACCAACCTGGCCAATTCCCTTATTCTATTCTCCTTGGCCATTCATTCAATGATGGGATTCACTGACTTAGATTTTTGGATTAAGGTACGGGGTTAGTGCTCACAGGTAGGGTTCATTATTTTTCATATAA
>JAKUUF010000100.1 GCA_022448705.1 SAR324 cluster bacterium
GTCCGCTCCTCCATGGTGGATCAGTCCCTGTACAAAATTCAGGTCGGCATCAATTGTTACTCGTCCTGTCATCTTATTTTTATTATTTTAATTCGTTCCATACGAGGAAAATACAGCAATATAATTTTCAATTTCAAAGGTGAAAATCACATCCCCTTGAAGGGATTAGGTCCGAAATCTTCCAGTTCCTCCACAAAATCATCAATTATTTTGGGCAGGCGTTCGTAGTCATTCATGCTGATTGCGTATTGCCTGACTCGCTCTGATTCTAAATTCAGCCGTCCAATAGTTTCCTGTACTTTACCCAAACGAGTGTGAGCCAACTCACTTCCATTGACAAAGTGGCACTGATAATCATCACCATAAGCACACCCCATAAACATGATTCCGTCGTATCCATATGACAAAGCATCAGTGACATAAATTAAATTTAGTCCTCCAAGACAGCGCATTGGCATGATCCTCACGTTTGTGTTTATTTTCAAACGATTCATGGCTGCCATGTCAAAAACAGGAAGGGCATCGTTCTCACAGGCAAAAATCAAGATCCTGGGTTTTTCATCAAATTCATCCGGCATCTCAAAACTGGTCATCATTTCCTTAAAAATTGTAGGACTGGAATCCTTGAATGAAATGATTTGAACCGGACATGATCCCATACATACACCGCAACTCCTGCAGCGAGCCGCATTTGGGAAAGGAGTCCCTTTTTCATCTTCTTCCAATACCCCAAACGGACACTCCTCTGTGCAGCGCTTGCATGAAGTACAGCGGTCAAGCGCGAATTCGGGAAAAGTCTGGTCTCCCACACGCGGATGAACAGTTTTTCCCTGATCTGTGAGTTCCATGGACTGAATAGCTTTCATTGCTGCTCCAGTGGCATCAAGCTTGGCGTCATTAATATCCATCGGCTGCCGTACGGAACCAACAGCATAAATTCCTGTTCGTCGTGTTTCATAAGGAAAACAGATAAAGTGCGAATCAGGATATCCGTATTTCAGTTCCGGCAGGTCCGGGCCTTGGCGGTATTCAAGATTAAGGGCAGATTCACCGCTCAGTGTGGAAGGCACCTGTCCCACCGCCAACACCAGCAAGTCCATTTCAAAGTTCACTGGTTCTCCAAAAAGAGTATTATCCACTTCAACGGCAATTTTCTTATCTGTCGTTTCCTTTACACCGACTACATCTCCCTGTGTCAGGAATACTCCTGGATCATCCTGACGGCTGCGGTAAAAATTTTCGTAAAGTCCAGGGGTACGTATATCTCGGTAAATTATGTGTGCCTTTGCCTCAGGATTCTGTTCCCTGATATAGGCGGCCTGCTTGAGTGAATCCATGCAGCAGGTTCCGGAACAATAGGGGAGATGATCCGGAGTCCTGGAACCGGCACATTGAATGAAGCCTACGTTGAGGGCAGGCTTACCATCTTTGCGCAGGATGTTTCCAGATTTTGCCATCTGCTCAAATTCTGCACTGCTGACCACATTGTCATAATTTATGCCCAAATGAGAAAGTTTTGCAGTATCATACGGTTGAGACCCTGTTGCCATGATCACAGCGCCGCACTTGAATTTTTCTGTTTTGCCTTGCTGGTTCAGTTTAACCTGAAATTCCCCCGGCTGTCCGGAAATGGAATTCACGAATGAAGAGGTGTGAACTTTAATAAGTTTGTTTTCCTCAACCGTTGAAACTATGGCTGAAACATAATTGTTCTCGGGTTCGCTGAAGGGAGCCCTGGAAGGAATCAGCTTGTGTTCATCAAGGCAGAAGCCACCCAAATGCCCCTTTTTTTCCACCAGATCCACTGAATATCCGGCATTCGCAGCTTCTGTTGCGGCAGTCATTCCGCTTACTCCTCCGCCAATCACGAGAAGTTTTTTTGAGGTGTCCTGTTCAAAGGGCTGCGGAATACCATGTTTTTTGAGCTTGGCAGTGTACATTTGAATGTATTCCTCGCCTGCAAGCTGCGTGTCCTCATCAACCTCTCCTGATTCGTCTCTAGTTTTTTGTGTCCATGCAACATACTCCCGGATTGGTGCGCGCACCACTATATTTTCTTCACCCATATCAAAAGTTGTTTCATGAAAACGCTGTGAGCAGGCTGCAATCATAAATCGGTTTACACCCTCTTTTTCCTGATCTTCATGTAAAAGCTTCACACCTTCTTCACTGCAGAGGACAGGATGCGTCTTGCTGACAGGGACTTTACATTCTTTGGTAGCTACTTTGGCAAGCTCTTCCACATCCATCGCCTGGTCAATGTCACACCCGGAACAAATATAAACGCCAGTCTTGCTATCCATTGTTCAATTTCCTATGCTGGTTTGAATTGCCTTCAATGCAGCCCCAGTCGAATCCTGGATGGAACTGTTGACATCTGCAGGCCATTTGGCCACACCAGTTGAAAATATACCCTGCTGCTGCAATTCCATGGGAACAAACCCATTTTCATCAAGTTCTATTCCTGCAATACCCTCCTGTCCTTTGAGGTTCGGTTCCATTCCTGTTGCAAGTACCACCATGTCCACATCAAGCCGAACTTTTTCCAGGTTGAGAATGTTTTCTGCTTCAACTAAAACCCCACCATTTTCTCCGGCAATGATTTTAGCAACTTTGCCTTTGATCATGTTAACATTTGGTTTTGTCTGCACTTTGGCCACAAAATCTTCGTACTTTCCCGGAGTACGTATATCGATGTAAAATATATAAATTTTAGCGTCCGGATTTTGTTCCAGCACATAATTGGCATGTTTCAGGGAACCAAGGCAGCATATTGAAGAACAGTAAGGCAGATGATTTTCGTCTCTTGATCCAGCGCACTGAACAAATGCTATACTTTCCACCGGTTTCTGGTCAGAGGGACGCAGTATCTTGCCCTTTGTGGGGCCACTTACAGAAGAGATACGTTCCATCATGATGTTGTTTATGACATTCGGGACACTGGAAAACCCCATATTCTTAAGCTTCTTAGCATCATATGGTTTCCAGCCTGTGGCAATTACTACTGAAGCCACCTGAATTTCAATTTCCTCGACCTGCATGTCAAGATCAATTGCTCCGTATTTGCAGGCTTCCACACATTTGGAGCATCCAGGTTCGCACGCAGGGCGGTCAACAACATACCTGGGTGGGTACGCCATATTGTTGGGAAGGAAAATTGCTTTTGTTTTGTCCATTCCTTCATTGAAATCATTGAAGCGCTCAGAGGGACAAACAGCAGTGCAGTGGTCGCATGCCACACATTTCTCATTCACAAAGGTGGGATTCTTACGGATCTTGACCTTGAAATTTCCTGCGTCTCCGGATAGAGAAAGGACTTCTGAATTTGTGTGGATTTGAATATGCGGATTTGCCCGCAGACGTCTGTAATTAATTTCCAGGCCACAGGTAGGAGGACATAATTTAGGGAAATACTGATGGAACCCGGAAACCCTGCCTCCCAGAGTTGGCGACTTTTCAACCAGGACCACATCTTGGCCAATTTCCGAAGCTTCAAGTGCAGTTGTAATGCCGCTTATTCCACCACCAATTACAAGTATTTTCCCGCGCTCTTTAATCAAAATGCAGATGAATTAAAATTAGTTTTCTAAATAATTAAGGACATAATCCCGATTTTTTACTTTAGAAATACAAAACAGAAATATTCTGATGAACATTTCCCCGGAAATTACGAACTTGGGTATTGGAATGAAAATGAATTACGGGAATTAGCGAAAATCAGTTCAGAAAGAAACTGAAGAAGTTGAAGCTCATCCTGTTCACAATAAATCAGGCGATAAGCTGCTGATAATCCTTTTTGAAAATTTTCCATTCACCAGTTGCCTTGTCATATGTGGAATTTACAAAACATTTCCAGTTTTCATCGTCTATTGCCAGATGGTCACCACGGTAATAGTATCCGGGATATCTTGTTTCTTCACGGAAATGTATGTGCCTGGCATGGGCTTCTCCGGCGAGAATACGATGAAAGTTTTCCCACGCTCGCAGCAGCTCATGCAGGTTTTCTGCACACATGTGGTATGAGTCTTCCTTGAGCATTTTCATGTAATAGAAACCTTCTTCAAGCATGTATTTACTGGTCATATACCATGTGCCGACACCACCGACGTATTCGTCCATAAGTTTCTGCAGCCTCTGCTGAAGCATGGCTGGGCGAATATAATGCGGATTAATGTCAGGGTCTGTGGTATATCCGCTGTGTTTTCCCCAGGTTTCCATGGGCATGAAGATCTCTTTTGCAAGTTCTTCAGGATCCTCTGCGTAATCCACTGTCTGGTCCTTGTGGTCGAGACAATAGGCAGTCATCATTTTGCCTGCAATTCTACCTTCAGTATGGGAACCTGATGAAAACTTGTGTCCGGACGCTCCAACACCATCCCCAGCAGTAAACAAACCGTCTACAGTGGTCATTCGGTTATAACCCCAGTGCCACTCTTCCGGCCCAAAATCCCCTGGTCCGCTGGTCCATAATCCAGCACAGCCTGCATGAGATCCTAGCAGATAAGGCTCTGAGGGCATAAGTTCTGAGGGGACTTTTTCCGGTGCCATATTGTTCGCGGCCCAGACGCCTGCCTGTGTGATAGTCATGTCTAGGAAATCTTCCCACGCCTCGGACTCCAGATGCCTGATTTCCTTTTTGGACATGGTTTCAGAGAGTTTCTGCAAAGCAACGTCAGTATGAATTTTTATAGGACCCAATCCAGCTTTCATATCAATCATCATCATGTGGTTGCGCATGCAGGTTCCCATCGAGTCAACATAGTCGCCATACAGTTTCCTGCTTTCTTCCTTATTTTTTTCTTGATAATCCTCCCCTAGTGCGTTTGTAGCTTTTGCTTTGAAAAGAAGGAACCAAGCACCTACCGGTCCATAACCATCTTTGAATCGAGCCGGTACAAACCTGTTTTCCATCATTGTCAACTCCGCACCGATTTCTGCTGCCATGGCATAGGTGGAACCACTGTTCCAGACAGGGAACCAGGCCCTGCCTTGTCCTTCTCCTGTAGCGCGTGTTTTAAAAACGTTAACGCATCCACCTGCAGCAAGCAGTGCTGTCTTGCACTTAAAGACATAGAGTTTTTTCTCTCTGACGCTGAATCCGGCTGCTCCGGCGATTCTTGTGGGATCATTCTTGTCACTCAATAGCTTAACTATGAAAACTCGTTCAAAATGATTTTGATCTACTCCTGTGTGCTTGCGGTTGTTAGCAAGTGCGGATTTTCCTGCTTCGGCAATCACCTTTTTGTATGATTCACCATTGATCATTACCTGCCATCTTCCTGAACGAACCGGCTTACCTCCGTCTCTTAAGGAAGGCATCTCATTTTTCTTTGATGTATGCCCATCAACTGAACGACCTTCTTCATCTGTTTTCCAGATCGGCAGTCCCCAGTCCTCGAAAAGATGGACAGAGTCGTCAACCAGCCGACCAAGGTCAAACACAAGATCCTCCCTGATAATGCCCATAAGATCGTTTCTCACATAGCGGACATAATCCTCCGGTGTGTTTTCCTGACCGACATAGGTATTGATTGCGGAAAGGCCCATAGCTACAGCACCGCTACGGTCTGTTGCAGCTTTGTCAACCATGGTAATTCTCAATCCCTGTGGAGTTGCCCAGCGATCAGCCTCGAAAGCAGAACCGCAGGCAGCCATTCCGCCCCCAATGAGCAGGATATCAGTTTCATGTAAAGCTATTTCCGGTTTTTCGGAAAATTCAAAATTATTTACTTTAGGTTCCAAGTTACCCTCTT
>JAKUUF010000101.1 GCA_022448705.1 SAR324 cluster bacterium
GTCCGGATTGGCACTGGCTTTCACAATGGTAAGAAAATACCGGGAACTTGAAGTGATACCTGCTGCAGCTATTGGGGCATTGTTAAGCGGTATTTTTGGTTTTTTATTGAGTGCTGAAGGCACTATATTTACAGCACCTGTCTGGACAATAATTACCATGGGGGTACTAATCCTACCAGTCTCATTCGGACTGATCAGCATAGCCCCACGATATACAACTTCTGCAATCGTAAGCTTAGTTATGCTGCTGGAAATGGTTATAGGTCCATTTTGGGTATGGATTGCTATTGGAGAAAGGCCTAGCATTACAATGATACTTGGTGCTTTTTTGGTAATTACCGTTATATCCTTTCATACAATTCGTACACAATTCTATTTGAAAGAATAAACTTTTTCTTCTAATAAAATGAATCCTAAAACTGCCCGTGAGGCCGAAGCATCAGAATTCGGCAGAAAACTGAGGGAATTTGGAATCAACCTTCTTGTCAGGGATGTACTTGCTTCCGTTAATTTTCTAAGAGAGGTTCTACAAATGAAAGTTCATCGTGCTAATCAGGATTTTGCAGTGGTTCAATCAGGAAGCGCCTATTTCCAGCTTCATGCAGACCACACATATCATTCAAACCCGCTTCCTTCTTTACTGCCCCAGAACGGTGCCCGCGGCGCAGGAGTTGAATTGCGTCTATATGAAATTGATCCTGATGAATGTGAAGTGAGGGCCAGGAAGCTAGATTTTGTCATACTTAAAAAAAGTGAAGACAGGCCTCATGGCCTGAGGGAGTGCTACATTCTTGATAACGATGGTTATTGCTGGGTGCCTTCAAGAACAACTGAAAATAAATCAAATAATTCCTGACCTTTCCTGATCAAAAACATAAACTTGAGATTGCTTACCTTACACAAAAATTTTTTTAAACCAGCTTCAATAAGACTTTTTTTCTTTTTTTATGTAAATTCAGTCTTTGCTATTTATATATTCAAGTGCCTTCCTCACAAATAGCGGAATGAAATTCATGCCCTTGATTCCCCATTCCGGATTAGAGGCATTTCCGTCAAGTACCCGCTTCTTGATACCCTGCATGATGGCAGCCATGCGGAAAAAACTGAAGGCCACGGCAAAGGTTAAATCAGGTATTTCTGTCATACCAACACGTCTTGCGTAATTCTCAACATAATCAGTATTATTTGGAATACCAAGAGATTTGCGGTCAAGCTCGCTAAGTCCCCTTGATTCATTGCCAGCTGGCATTTCCCATTGCATTAATTGCGTCCCAAGATCAGCCAGGGGATTACCCAATGTAGAGATTTCCCAGTCAATTACCGCAGCCAGGTGAAAAGAACCAGTTTTATAAATAAGGTTATCGATACGCCAGTCTCCATGAACCAGACACGGGGGGCCATCTTCCTCCGGAATATTGTTCTTAAGCCATTGCTGAAGATCCTCCATTTCAGAAAAGTGCTCAGTGGCAGATGCCTCATATTGCCTGGACCAGCGTGAATACTGACGTTCGAAATAATTCCCTGGCCTGCCAAAATCACTCAGGCCCAGCATTTCCGGATTCAGTTTGTGCAGTTTTGCAAGTCCCAGGTTCATCTGATCATATACGGACTCTCGTTCACTTATTGAAAGACCCGGCAGTCCGGGATCTGTAAATACATTTCCGGAAACATAATCCATAACAAAGAAGACAGCACCAATTTCTTCCGGGTCTTCACAAAGAAAGTGGGTACGTGGTACAGGGAGGTCCGATTCAGCTAATGCTGTCATTACTCGGTATTCACGTTCAACCGCATGTGCTGAGGGCAGCAGCACACCATCCGGTTTTCGCCGCAGAACGTATTTCCCAGACTGACTTGAAATTATGTAGGTTGGATTGGACTGTCCGTGAGGTGTCTTTTCAGCAGTGAGAGGTCCACAGAAACCAGGCATTCTTTTACGGAATGCTTTTTCCACACGGATAAGATCAAGTTCTGAATCCGAGGACTCCATTTATCAGAGTTTCATGTCGGTATACTGACGCAGTTCCGCCCTGGCTATTTGTCTTCTATGTACAGCATCAGGACCATCTGCCAGACGAATAGTACGGAGAAGCATCCACATTTTGCTGAGAGGGGTATCCTGGCTAACTCCCTGCCCACCGTAAAGCTGAATTGCTTCATCCACAACCTTAAGTGCCATCCTGGGAGCAACAACCTTAACCTGATGAATCCAAGGAGCTACAGTTTTCGCGTCAGCATTATCCATCATCCATGCAGCCTTCAGACAAAGCAGGCGAGCCTGTTCTATCTCCATTCTGCATTCTGCTATGATGTCATAGTTTGCTCCAAGATCTGCCAGTTTTTTGCCAAATGCTTCACGCTGCAGAGACCTTTGGCACATCAATTCCAGAGCCAGCTCCGCCTGCCCGATAGCTCTCATGCAGTGATGTATGCGTCCAGGTCCAAGACGTCCCTGGCTTATTTCAAAACCACTTCCTTCTTCAAGCAGCAGGTTTTCCAAAGGAACTACGACATTGCTGAAGCGGATATGCATATGTCCGTGTGGTGCTTCATCATGACCATATACCTGCATAGGACGCAAAATTTCAATTCCAGCACTATCAGACGGAACCAACAGCATTGAGTTGCGCCGATGCTTAGGAGTTCCATCTTCAGCTGTACGCACCATCACGATATAAAGATTGCATCGCGGGTCTCCTGCTCCGGAACTCCACCATTTCTCACCATTCAATACATACTCATTCCCCTTCCTTACACAGCTCATTTGAATGTTGGTCGCGTCTGAGGAAGCAACATCAGGCTCTGTCATCAAATATGCTGAACGGATTTTCCCATCTAGCAATGGTGTGAGCCAGCGCTGCTTATGAGCATCAGATCCGTATTTTAACAATACTTCCATATTGCCTGTATCAGGTGCTGAACAGTTAAAAACCTCTGCCTGAAATGGAGACCTCATCTCCTGAGCAAGATAAGCATATTCAACCGTACTCAGACCATGACCTAACTTACTGTCATTGAGCCAGAAATTCCAGAGTCCTCGGTCACGGGCTTTTTCCTTCAAGCCCTCAAGTATCTCAGTCATTCGGGGAGTGAAGCTGAAACGGTTTTCTGCATTTTCAACTTCCTGATAAAATTCTGCTTCCAAGGGCACAATTTCATCATTAACCATTTCACGTACCGCTTCAATCAACGGACGAACTTTCTTTGTAACTCCTAAGTCCATGACTATTTAAATAAGAAAAGTATTTTAAAAAAATTAAGCAGTTTTAACTCAATGTTCTCCCCTTTATGCTTACTTTTTCCTCCTGTACCGTTTTATCCAGAAGACTTACACATGAGTAAATTGCCCTCAAAGTAGGAGTTTGCACTCCGACTACATCAGCCAACTCTATAACTGCACCAAGCATTCCTTCAATTTCCATTGGCTTTCCTGCTTCAACATCCTGAAGCATTGAGGTTTTGTGTTTTCCAACCATCTCTGCACCTGAAATTCTCTTCTCTATAGGTACACGAAAATGTGCTCCTAAACTTTCCCCTACTACCTGGGCTTCTTTCATCATTTTAGCAACAAGGTCCCTTGTCAAATCAAACTGGCAGATATCTACTAGAGTTGAGTGCGTAAGTGCACTGATAGGGTTGAAAGTCAGGTTACCCCATAGTTTAAGCCATATTTCTGAGCGTATATCATCAAGAATCCTTGCTCTGAATCCTGATTCTGTAAATAACTGTGAGACTCTTTGAACTCTTGCTGTTTCCTGTCCGTTTAGCTCACCTACCGGGAAACGATTACCCTCAATATGCTTGATTACCCCGGGTTCTTCAATTGTTGTTGCAGGATAAGCAATACATCCGATTATTCGATCAGGATCCATGTTGTGGAAAAGCACACCTCCGGGATCAACGGATTCAACTACCAGGCCGGAATGTTTGCCTTCAAAGTTCTGAAAATACCACCAGGGAATACCGTTTTGTAAAGTGACACCTACGGTGTCTTTACGTATCAGCAGAGACAAATCATTTACAATTGGAGAAATCTGATGAGCTTTGAGAGCCAGAAGTACCACATCTACTGTACCCAGCTCTTTGATATCGTTTGTGGCCACCAGTTTGTCTGCAACAAATTCTGTTTCTGCTTCAATCAGCTTCAGACCTTTATCATTGATAGCAGCCAGGTGGGGACCTCTTGCAATTACTGAAACTTCGTGTCCTGCATTTGCGATATGAACTGCCATGTAACCGCCAATCGCTCCTGCACCTACAACACATACTTTCATTTCATATTACTCATTTAAGATTAATTATTTGATAACAGCAACTCATGTCAATTTCTGTAAACAACTATTTTGTAATCATATTCTGCTGAATTAAGAGAAATCGTCTGTGAATATTAATATTTCGTGCTCAATTTAAATCGTACATTCTTGCAAAAATTTTGATCAAGTTCATTAACAATTTAAATTAATTTTTCCAAAGCGAAATAATTTCAGATACCAATCCTTCTGTGAAGCAATTTTTTTGAGATATTAAAGTGAATATTAACGTATTTAATTTTTACTAATCTGACACCATTCTGGATAAACATGCACACTGGGCACTTTTCCAGAATTAAGTTCCTCCTGGATTTTTTTGTAATAATCAACCTCCAATAAGTCACCATGCACTTCCCTGAACAATTTTCGCAAAGAGCGGTTGGGAATTCTCAAACCAGATTCTATTTCCTCAGGCAAAAACACCACCCCTTCCTCAAAAAACCAGTCTGGTATATCTTCCTCGCCTTCAAACTTATGCTTATTAGTACGTACCTTAACTTCAGCAAACTGCTCCAAAGCGTCATAATCAAAAAGGTATACTTTGCTGTATCCGCCAACACCGTAATTTCTGGCATCAAGGTCCTTGTTAAAGATATTTGCCGCCATGTTGTTTTTAATGCAGTATCCCAAATTCACTATAGCAGTTTCACTATCAGCCTGAGATGCCGTTTCAAGGAAAACAGGGAGAGGGGTAAGCCTGCTCTGTACTATCAGATGTCTGAAAAACAGTGAATCACCCTGATAACTCACGCACTCACTTGCACTGGTCAACAATTCTTCAATCAATGCCTCTGAAAACCACTTTTTTTCAAGCTTCACATTATAAAATATTATATTGTCCAGCATACTCCCTGTTCGGTTAATAACATGCACTAGACTGTATTTGGATAGAACAGAAGAAACACCTTCAAATTCGCCCCACTTGTACTGATTGGTTGGAGAGTTGCGAATGACCTTCAGGTTATATGTTGCTTTGGGAGACTGAAAGCCAATGGCTACCGTACCCATAAAACCAATTGAAAAATCGAAAATTCCACCTGACGAAACCAAATCCTCCTTTAATTCCTGCATGACAGCGACTTTACCAAAATGATTGAACCCAATTGTTGAATAATGAAGGCCCAGAGTACGCATGGGCATTATGCTGTGCAGAAATTCAGACAGTTCATGGTAGTAATGGTTGTTTACATGAAAATTGGCTCGAGTTGTGCTGAATAGATTGTGTGTAGCTGAATCTGAAGTGAAAATTGCATCAATATAAATACCATCATCTCCGTTCAATAATGCTATGATCAGTGGCAACACT
>JAKUUF010000102.1 GCA_022448705.1 SAR324 cluster bacterium
CCACTAAGAAACCAAGTTTACCATGGATGATAAAGAAAAAACTGCTTTATACACTAAGAAGCAAAAAAATGTCATTGGCAAATGGATGGCAAAGGAAATGTCCGAAGTCGCTGAATCACTGCGAAATGAATTTATGGAATCAGGTCAAGTGACTGACACCACAAGACAAAGGTTGAAAGAAATTCTGGAAGATAAAAATAAGCGGGAGATTTTTGCAGAAGTTATATCACAAGAAGAAGAGGATGAGGCTTTCGATGAATTTATGATTGACCTTGTTTCAGCAAAGAACTAAGCCGCTATGGACGTTAGAGGGATCGAAGCTCTATCTTTCTTGTACAGTTGTATAATTATTCAAGATATGATTATTACTTACAGAATGGAGAAATAATTATGAAAATAAAATTACTTGCACTGACTCTTTTTTTTCTGCTGAACAGCTCTCAGTTGTTTGCAGAAATATATGAGGTAAATAATGAAAAAATAAAAATGCTGCTAGAAAGAAGTGTGCCCTTGATAGATATCAGGACGGAAGGTGAGTGGCATGAAACCGGCGTGATTAGCAGCAGTCATCTTCTGACATTTTTTGATAAAGATGGAAATTATGATTTTAAAAAATGGATGATTGAAATTGGGGAAATAGCAGATGAAAATGGCCCTGTCATCATAATGTGCAGGTCCGGAAGAAGAAGCCGCATTGTTTCAAATATGATGATCAAGGAAAACAGTGAATACCTTATTTATCATGCAACCAATGGAATTAAATCCTGGATCGAATCCAACAACAAAACCGTTAAGCCAGATTAGAGAATTAATGCAGCAGGTGCTGCATCCTTTGAGGAATAAAGCATTACTTTGTCCTGCATGTACTACGTTTCGGTGCTGCGCTCTGACTTGAGGAGAAAATTAATTCCTTCTTGTAAGGCATTACCTGCCTGTATTTTTAATTCATCTTTTGTGGCACTGCTGATGGGGTGGCTGACGGCAACAAAAGGATAATTTTCAGCGCCCAGTGCTCGAGACATCAACTCCGCAGCGCTTACAAATTTTGAGGTCATTATGCCAAATGAGGGAACACCCAACAGCTCTGACTTAATGGAATCATGCAAACTGCATGATGAACAGCTGCCTCAATCTCCAACTCCAGCAATTGCTGCATCCCATTTTTTAACCTCCTTCATTATCTCTTCCTCGGCAGGAGCACTGTAGTTCTTTTTTACAACTCGTATAACTTCTCCTGCTTTGTATTTTTTTGTCAGCAGATCCTCCAGAGCATTGAAGAAATGGAAAGTGCCTTTCTTGCCATTTGAAATGATGCCGACTGTTGCTCCCTTAAGATTCTTTAAGCCTGCAGCGTATTTAAAGGAACTGGTATCACCTTCGTAAGTCGGGTCCAAAACTTCTATCGTCATGTTCAGCAGCAGTATAAGTTCGGTCTTTATTCGGGTGTGCAATCAAGGCAGAGACCAAGTGGTTGAGTAACGGCTTTGCTCTTCGTTCCAAACCATGGCGGAATGACTGCACCAAACCCTCCGGCAGGTCCGCCTGCGGCAACTACAAGCAAATGATTTTCATCTGTCAATGCAGTATATTCTTTTTCTCCTTTATTTCCAACAACTGCAGTCTTTCCGCATTTGCGCCATTCTTTTCTCTTGATTCTTGCGTTTTCAAATACATACCTGCGGATATTACTCTTTGACCATCGGGACTCTTCGAAGTGTACTCGAAGTTGTGGAGGAATGACGATCGCGTAGTTGCCGGGCCAGATTGAGTAATGTCTCATGCATGATTTAATTTCGGCAACAAACGTGTCCAGGATTTCTTCCGGACTGGTTGTCCATTCATTCATTATTTGCCTTGGAGAACCTGCAGCCATCACAGTTACTGCAGAAACTCCGTGCGGAATATCTCTTTCTTCAGCAAGAGAGAGCCAGTCTGTATTTTCTTCATCTTCGGCGATGCAGAAACTGAATTTTCCTGGGTGTCCAAGAGTTGATCGGTCAGCATCACCCGGCCTTGCATCCAGTAAATTGCAGAGGATCAGTCTTATTGCCCTGCCTATAACAGTTGTCGCACGATCGCTTGAACCCAGGGCATTAAAGGTCCCATTCATTCCAAGCTCATGCCTTACAGGACCGTTTATTATTACAAGTACTGCACAACCTCCGGTACTTGCTGTTGCACCATGCAGCAGGAAGGGCTCTTTAAGCATTGCGGAAAATGATTCACATACCAGCGGGAAGTGTTCCGGAAGACAGCCAGCCATGACAGCATTTATTGCAAGTTTTTCCGCAGTTATTGCACGGTTTCTGACAGGTTCAATGCCGATCAGGTGTTCCGGTGCTATCTTGGACCATTCCAGCAAATCCTTAACTGCTTCAGGAGTTGGGGGCACAACTGGAAGTCCGTCAGTCCAGTTATGTGAATGGAAAAACTCCTGTACGGCAGCATAGTTGTCCAGATTGTAGGACTTTGAAACAGGCATGTTTAATATATTAATGAATTTACGAAGCTGAGCAATACGCCTGATGATAAGGAAAAAATAACTGCTGTCAATAAATTAGGACCAAAAGCAAGTTTACGTGACTCCACCTGGAACAGGTTTGAGCATGTTAATACTGAGAGTGACGCAACAGAACTCATTGTTCCTGCCGCCCATCCAACAAGGTGAGCCTGCATCAGCAGCGCCGGATGAATATCTGTCTGTGCTGTTGTAAGCAGAGACAGCGCAATTGTGCTTGTAATCACAGGATGAATTCCCATGAAAGAAAATACAGTTATGATCAGTGGAGTAAGTGCCAGCAGTGACCATGAAGGAAAAAATGCTGACTCAAGCAAAAGAATATAATCATTAATTGAATTGGAACGACTAATCAGGTAACCAACCAGCATTGCAATACAGATTACAGTGATATCGTCTGAGGAATTCAGCAGCCATGATTTGGTATTGGAGTAAATCTCATAAAAATTCTTAAGGTTGAAAAGCAGGTAAATAACTATCAGCACTGGCATCACCAACACTACCGCTGACAATGCAGTAAAATCAAAAAAAACCGATACGGACAGGACAGAAAGCATTATTAAAGTCAGTAGAGGAAATACCGGACTGAGACATGCCAGCGAATATTTGATTTTGTTTAATGTTGATCCATTAGCAAAAACAGGCAGCGAAACAAAATTGAAAAGAATTCCAACTAAAATTCCGCATGCCATTGCAATCCAGGAATTTGTTGTGTCGATAAATGCCTGACCTACTGCAAATGCCACGAAAAAAGGAGACCAAGTAGCAGAGGTATTCATCCCGCGCAGACAGGCTTCCGCAATTGTCTTGCGGTAATTTTTGTCAGAATTCTCCGGAAGAGCCGCAGAAAGAATGGAAAATGTTCCGGTGTTAATTACGCTGCCGAAAAAATGAGAAGCAATCTGGAAGCCTGAAGTTGAGATGCTGGTAGGAAGATTTCTTAACAAGTCCTGTGAGTTTTTGACACTTTTCACTTTTAAAGACGCGGACCGGACAAGTGTCATGGTAGGAAGTAATGCAGCAAAAACTAATGTGAATCGTCCCGCGGATAAAAAGTCTTCAAAACTTGGGAACTGGTCCAGCAGAAAAAACGCTACAACAACAAGGATGATAATAATGGTAATGCTTTCCTTTTTGAGATGGCTGAATGTAAGGACGAAAAAAAATGACAGGCTCAATACTCCTGCATTTGCTAGGACCAATGCGGACTGGCCGAAGATAACATTGATTATTGCTGTGGACCATGCAATGCAAAGCAGGAATAATCGGATTTTGTCAATGTTCATTTGGAATGAAGAAGGAATGGCCGAGGCCGTCTGCGGTTTTCAAAACAGGATTTAATCCTTTTTCTCAGACGGCATTTAAGATTAAGGAGGAATGGTTATCTGCCGCCATAATGAAATGGCGGCATTTTCTGTTTAAAGAAAGGAAATTAGTTGAAATCGGGTGAAAGAAAGAAATATTTTCAGTTAAGATGGGAGTTCACCAGGGCACGTTTGATGAACTGTCCTCCCCGTTCAATTTTCTGTTCATTATTTTCAATGATCACCCTTCCACGGCTTAGTACTGTTTCCGTGAAACCCTGAACCTCAAAACCTTCATAGGCTGAATAATCCACACGCATATGGTGCGTGCAAGGATTATCAACACTGATGGTTTCCTTGCGGTTCGGATCAAAAATGACTATGTCCGCGTCTGTTCCTACAGCGATGGTTCCTTTTTTGGGAAAAAGCCCGAAAGCCTTGGCTGCGGCAGTGGATGTGACCTCAACAAAACGGTTCAGGTCCATCCTGCCCTTGACGACACCACCATTGAAAATCAGGCTCATGCGGTTTTCAACTCCAGGTGCTCCGTTGGGTATTTTTGTAAATGATTCCAGGCCAAGCTCTTTCTGTTCCTTGAAACAGAAAGGACAGTGATCAGTTGCAATAGTTTCCAGGTCACGGAATTTGAGTCCCTGCCAAAGTTCATCCTGGTTCCATTTTTCTCTTAAGGCGGGTGTCATTACCCATTTTGCTCCTTCGAAACCTTCTTTTTCATAGTAGCTTTTGTCCAGAAATAGATATTGCGGGCAGGTTTCAGCAAGCACATTTACTCCGCGCATCCGGGCTCTTTTTACCTCTTCAAGTGCATCAGAGCATGATAGGTGAACGATATACAAAGGAACATCAGCCACCTCGGCAATAGCAATCGAACGGTAAACTCCTTCCGCCTCCATCCTTGTTGGACGAGTCAGTCCATGCCATTTAGGTTCAGTATGACCATCAGCAACTGCCTCTTTAATTATTTCATCGATCACGATCCCGTTTTCGGCATGCATGCAGATCCGTGTGCCGTTTTCTCCGGCCTGCCTGAAAGCCCTGTATAGTGTTCCGTCATCCACATAAAGAACTCCCGGATAAGCCATGAAAAGTTTATAAGAAGTCACACCTTCATCAGCCAGTTTGCGCATTTCACCCAATCTAGTATCAGGCATGTCCGTGATGATCATATGGAATCCATAATCGATCAGAGCCTTTCCGTCTGCCTTAGTGTGCCATGTATCCAATCCCTCAAGAGTTGACTCTCCCTTGGTCTGAATTGCAAAATCGATCACGCAGGTTGTACCGCCAAAAGCGGCTGCTCTTGGACCTGATTCAAAATCATCCGCACTCATTGTACCGCCAAAAGTCATATCAAAATGTGTATGCGGATCAATGCCTCCGGGTATAACATATTTACCTTTAGCATCT
>JAKUUF010000103.1 GCA_022448705.1 SAR324 cluster bacterium
AAGCGGTCTTTGTGATGTACGTAATCAAACCCAAAACGTCCCTTTACACACAATCTCCCGTTATTTGCAGGACCATTACGACCCTCCACCTGCAGTAAATTACCGTCTTTGACATGATAGGTAAGCAAACATCCCACTCCGCAGTATGGACAAACCGAATCTACCTTTTTGTCAGCTTCTATAAGCCCCGCATCGTTCGCCGGCATAAGTGCTCCGGTTGGACAGGCCTGCACACACTCTCCGCAAGCAACGCAAGTACTGTCTCCCATCGGATCACCAATATCAAAAACTATCTCCGCATGTGAACCCCTGTAGGACATTCCTATTACATCATTGACCTGTTCTTCACGACAGGCTCTTACGCAGCGTGTACACTGAATACAGGCATCCAGATTAACTGACATAGCCGGATGAGACGCATCAGCAGCAGGCTGCACACGACCGGGAAATCTCGGTTTCCCGACCTTGAGTTTCTCAACCCACTCATCTAGTTCAGAATTCAGTGTGTATGGTGATTTGCCTCCATCAGGCATGTCCGCGAGCAGCAGTTCCAGTACCATTTTTTGCGAATGTACAGCTCGATCACTTCTGCTGTTAACTTTCATGCCCTGCTGCGGATAGCGGCAGCAGGAAGGAGCAAGTACGCGCTCCCCCTCAATTTCAACAACGCATGAGCGGCAATTTCCATCGGACCGATATCCTTTTTTGTAGCAAAGACGTGGAATATCATTTATCCCAACCCTATCTGCAGCCTGCAGAATTGTCTCTCCATGCAAAGCATCAATTGACTGACCGTTCAGTTCAAATGAAACAGTTTCCATTATTCACACCTCCTGCGGAAAATATTTGATCACGCTTCGCAATGGATTAGGTGCCGCCTGCCCCAATCCGCAAATCGAAGCATCTTCCATTGTAAGTGAAAGTTCTTCCAATAGAGTCTTATCCCATTTATCTTTTTTCATCAACGGGATGGCTTTTGATGTACCTGAACGACAGGGTGTACACTGGCCGCATGATTCATGCTCAAAAAAACGCATTGCGTTAAGAGCCAAATCTCGAGCTGCATCCTTTTCTGAAAAAACTATCACTGCTGCTGAACCAATGAAACAGCCATATTCCTGGAGGGTGTCAAAATCCAGGGGCGCATCTCCCAGCGATGCCGGCAATATACCTCCGGATGCACCTCCCGGGAAATATCCATAAAATTTGTGTCCAGGCTGCATTCCGTCACAGTATTCATCTATCAATTCACGAATGGAAATTCCGGCTGGTGCAAGGTGTACTCCCGGTTTGTTTACACGTCCACTTACTGAAAAAGCACGTAGCCCCTTGCGACCTCTGCGCCCGTGCTCAGAAAATGATTCGGCTCCTTTTTCAACTATATCCCTAACCCAGTGCAAAGTTTCCATGTTGTGTTCCAGAGTGGGTCTGCCGAACAATCCAACTTCGGCAACATAAGGCGGTCGCAAACGTGGAATCCCACGTTTGCCTTCGATTGATTCAATCATTGCAGATTCTTCACCGCAGATATAAGCACCTGCTCCGCGACGTAAATGAATCCTGCATAATTGATCCTTGAAAAAACCTTCCATTTTTTGAATTTCGCTGCGCAAAATTTCATGTCCTGCAGCGTATTCATCACGCAGATAAAGATAAATCTCTTCAATTCCCACAGCCCAGGCGGCAATCAGGCTTCCTTCCAGGAAACGATGCGGATCAGTTTCAAGAAAATACCTGTCCTTGAATGTACCCGGTTCTCCTTCATCTATGTTAACTGCCAGAAGTCTAGGTGCTGGAAACTTTTTCACTATCTCCCATTTTGTACCCGCAGGGAATCCGGCACCCCCAAGGCCCCTCAGACCGGAATTCTTTAATTCATTGATCACTTCTTCCGGGGTTTTCTTTGCTGTAATACATTCCTGAAAAAGCTTGTATCCTCCGGATGCCCTGTATTCATCAAATCCTGTGTATTGAGGAATTTCCGGAATCACTGCTTTTTCTTCCACTTTCTGCCTGACTATCTCTGCAGAGGCATAATCTACAGGATTTTTACCCACTACAGCTACAGGTGCATGCTGGCAGCGTCCGACACAAGGCACGGACTGAATACGGACAGGCTCTCCAGAATCTGGAACAGTCAGTGATGCCTTCTTGAGTGCATCTGAAAGTTCTTTTGCACCTGACATTTCGCAGGTGACTGAATCACATACACGAACCGTAATAGGCGGAGGCGGTGCCTTGTCGGGTCCATTAAGGTCAGATTCTTTTATCACGTCAAAATGGTGATAAAATGTGGCCACCTCATAAACTTCCGCTGAAGACAGCTTCAGTTCATGTGCCAGTGCCACCAGATGTTTTGCAGACAAATAATGATACCTATCCTGAATCAAATGAAGTGCTTCAATAAGAAGTTCCTTTCTGCGCGGCAAGTCCTCCAGTAATTTCTGAACTTCTGCAAGTGCCGACGGGTCGAGTTGTCGGCCTTTACGCTTACTCTGCTTATTCTGTTTCTTAACTATACTGTTCATTCAGATACTGGGGAAATTTCTTGTCAGGTCCTCATAAGACTCAGCACTTCTTATCAAACGGCTTCGACCTTCTTTTACCAAAATTTCTGCCGGACGAGGTCGGAAATTATATTGTGAACTCATTGACATACCGTATGCACCAACATCCAGAAAAGCCAGTCTGTCACCAATTTTTGGGGAAGGAAGACGTCGATTTATTTCTTCTCCGGATCTACTCAAAATATCTCCACTCTCGCAGATATTACCAACAACTACAATATCTTCTTCGTTCCCGGAAACACAGCTGGCGTTAATAATCCGGTGATACGCTCCATAAATTGTTGGGCGCAAGAGGTGGTTGAATCCGGAATCAACACCCACGAATCGATATTTTGGCGTTTCAGAAATATTTGTAACGGTAGTCAATAAAATGCCTGCAGGTCCCACCAGCAATTTCCCAGGTTCAATTTTCATTTCCAGGTCACGTCCATAATTTTTCATGAATTCCCTGAATCTGTGGGTCATTTTCTGACTTAAGTCATTCATATCCAAAGCCGACTGATCAGGCCTGTATGGAATTCCGAAACCTCCGCCAAAATCAACAAACTCCAAATCCGGAAATTTTTCAGCAACAGCTAAAGTCATTTCCATTGCTTCCAGCATAGGTTCAGCTTCAAAAATACCTGTGCCAATGTGAGAATGAACACCGTTAATTGTCAGACTGTATTTTTTTGCCAATTCAAGTACTGAATCGATTTGATCATGATAAATGCCAAACTTGGAATCCGGCCCACCAGTTATGCAGTGAGCATGATGCCCTGCCCCGAGACCAGGGTTTATTCTTACCGAAACAGTCGTTCCCGAATGTCTATTGCCATAGAGTTCCAGTAAAGCCAATGATCCGAGATTTATCAAAACCTTCTGTTCAACACAATACTCAATCTCTTCAAGATTATTGTTGTTGCCTGTAAAAATTATCTGCCCTGGTTCAAAACCTGATTCAAGAGCAAGTCGTACCTCGTATTCTGAAACTGCATCAATGGAAGAACCTTCCTCGCAAAGAATTTTGAGTATGGATTGATTGGAATTTGCTTTCATGGAATAATGGATGCGCAGTAAACCTTCAGGAAACCCGGAAATTAACTGTCTGAAACAAGAACGCAATACCGATTCTTCATAGACATAAAGCGGCGAACCATATTCCTGCATGATCAATTCCGCAGAAATATCTTCCAAATACAGTGTGTTGTCAGAAATTTTCATTATGCTGTAGAAAAATTAAGCTAATCTGCTGTCAGTTTTGCACCTCATTATACAGGCGATAATGCTGTTTTTTAAGCTATGCATGCTATACTTTTGAATATAAAATTGCGAATCAAAAGAAAGAGAAGCCAACTTAACAAACCTGTTCCAAGGTGATCTATTGAATAAAAAACGTACTTTTAGACTTTTGCTGATGTGGTTTACCGCATTTGCAATGGCAGGTGTTCTATGGCTTTTGATCTATCTGCAAATGACTGACAACCAAGAAAATGCTGTTGCCACACTGTTAATAGAATCTCAGGAAGAGTTGAATGATAATATTACAACTGATCAATTTTCGGAAGACAACGAGACTTCAAAAGATAATGATGATGAAGTTGCAGAAAAAATTTCAAATGGTGCAGAGTGGTCACATTTAGTGGAAACTGGCAGTCCATTCTGGGATGTCATACCTATCAGCAACCCAGGCGTATCTTCTGAAAACTGGCACACAATAATGGTGCAAAATCATTATAAATTCGACAGCACAATCACCCCACTTTCGCCCAGAGAATGGCATCTCGTAAGAAATAAAAAATCAATTAGAGTACAGTTCCCCTATGAAATGACAGCCGTAAAAGACATTCTTGCGCGCAAAAAACGGGGGAAGTTTTCCATACAGCTAATTTCAATTGAGCATGAACAATTCTCTCACGCAGTCTCTTTGCTTAAACGCCTGATTCATGATGGTTACTATGCTTATCTGCAGCGTACTGAAACAAAATTCGAAGAAAAATACTGGTATAGAGTCAGGGTAGGATTTTTCAAGAATCTTGAAGATGCTCGAATGACTGGAAGGGAAATTATTGAAAAATATCAGGAAGAGGGACTTTTTCCCTCAAAATCCTGGCCGGTTCAGCCAGGACCTCAGGAACTTTCCAGACCGGTGATAGACCTTCGACAGCCACTTAATAAGTCCTGGGTTATTCAGCTTCCACTTTATAAAAATCAGTCAGATGCATTGAAGGATCTTGCTGACATAAGCACAGAAACTGACTTCAGCTATATTTCGCAAAAGCTGGATTCTGCCTCATCCGAGGAACTATTGTTCAGAATACGTATAGGTTTCTTTGAAACAAAGAGAGATGCACAAAGAAAAATTTACGTCCTTAAAAAAAAGCTACCTCAATTCAAAAGCTTTAAAACTAGGCACTTGTAATAGTTTATAACCAAAAAAGTTAAGTCAGTAATTTTTAAAAAACCCATCGAATAGAATAAATTTCTTCAAATTCAATCCTGCAGACTGTTTCATTGACTGCTTACACTTTGTTCCCAATCAATAGATAACTGCTGTGCTTCAGCAATTTGTTCCCGTGTCATGCGTTTCCTCAACTCGTTTTTTAAATCCCTGGCTTGCTCACTTCCACGTGCTGCCGCAAGATTTGACCACTTGTAGGATAAAATATAATTTTC
>JAKUUF010000104.1 GCA_022448705.1 SAR324 cluster bacterium
TTTGCTGCCGCTGATCCACGCTCCGCCATGGATTTGCAAAATTGACGGAAGGTTTCTTTTTGAACCTCTTGGACGGTAAATATCCTATTTAAGCTTTAAATCATTTTCCTGATGAAATTCCTGATCATGTATGATTTCAATCCGTGGGTCATCAAAAACTGTATTCGGATCGAACCAGCAGTGCCAGTTAATGTCCTGTATGCTTTCGGGAGGGTTGAAGTTTGCTGCAGCATTATTCCAGCTATTGCCTAACTGCTGTTCCATTTTCTTGTCAAGACGTTGGGGTGAATTGAATATTATCCATAGACGAAGAGTCAAAGTACTCCATCCTGTGAGATGCACAATAAGCCCTCCCCAGCCTATAGGATGGCTGAAAATATCCGAAAATGAAAAAAGGAGAAGTATGCCGAAATTAAGCAGAATCCATTGAGGGAGCAAGTCACCAATCAGCCACCCTGTGACATAGGATAAGAGTATTGCGGGAAATGAGGAGCGTCTTCTGTCTGCCAGGGGTTTGAAGACATTGAGTGTCAATAAAACTGAACCCAATGTCCAGACTAGGAAAAAAATTGTGACCATGCGGCTATAATAAAGCGATGCAGAGCCCCTATTTACTTGCTGCTGAATGTATTGAAAAGCCGGAGAACTACTAATGAACTCAGTTTCCGTTTACTCAACAGCTGCTGATTCAAAAAAGTAGGTTCAGCGTTTGGAATATTGATATTTTTTTCTGGATCCGGGCTGTCCGTATTTTTTTCTTTCTACTTTGCGGGAGTCACGGGTCAGCATGCCGGCTTTTTTTAAAGCGTCACGCGAATTTTCCGTAGCAAGTAGAAGTGCACGTGAAATACCATGCCGAATAGCCCCTGCCTGACCTGACAAGCCACCTCCGTGGACATTTACTATGATATCGAATTTTTGAAGAGAATCAGTAATTTCCAGGGGCTGACGGAGGATCATTTTGAGTGTATCTCTGCCAAAATATTCTTCAACGGGTCGTTTGTTTACAACAATATTTCCATCACCAGGTCTGAGGTAAACACGGGCAACGGAGTCTTTTCTGCGTCCAGTGCCGTAATATTGTACAGTTGCAGGTTTTTCCATGTATCAAATATTCAATGGCTGAGGTTGTTGAGATTCGTGAGGATGTGTTGCGCCTGCATAAACTTTCAAACGAAGGAGAGAGCGCCTGTTTAAAGCGTTTTTTGGCATCATTCCTTTAACAGCTCCTTCTAAAATGCGTTCAGGATGTTTTTTCTGTAATTCATAAAATTTGGTACTTTTGATTCCTCCGGGATATCCAGTGTGCCGATAATACATTTTGTCCTCATCTTTATTCCCGCTAACATGTATTTTTTCAGCGTTAACTACTATCACAAAGTCTCCTGTATCAACATGTGGAGAAAAAATCGCTTTATGTTTTCCTCTCAGTGCATGGGCGATTCGTGTAGCCACACGACCTAATGTTTTACCTTCAGCGTCCACTATCCACCAGTCCCTGCGGCAGGTACCATTGTAAAAATCTTCTTTTTTGGCGAATTTAGTTTTCATTATTAACTCATTATTTATTTCATCTGCATCCTGTCTGAATTCCCTTAGCAGGGAGAAAGGCTTTTTTTATTCAAACTGTTAAATTATTCCGGATATTCAGTGTTTATGCAAGATCATAATAATTTTTGTAGAAAAAAATCGATAACTCAGTAAATTTAACGAAGTTTAAGCAGCAACTACTTTATTTCTTCCACTTGCCTTACCATCGTATAAACATTCATCAGCTTTTTTCAACAATAGTTCCTTGGTATCGGCATCATCAGGGTAAGTTGCTATACCAAAAGTACAAGTTATGTTCCCCATGGGCTGTTGCTCCTGGAACTGGATATTCTCTTCAGAAATTGCCACGCGAAGCTTGTTTCCGATCAGTACTGCATTTTCTTTTGAACAATTCGGCAGGATTACAACAAATTCTTCTCCACCGAACCTGGCGGCAAGGTCACCTCTCCGAATCCTGCTTTTAAGTATTGAGCCAATGCTGGCCAGCACAATATCTCCCATCTGATGTCCATGAGCATCATTGTAATATTTGAAGTGATCCACATCAGCCATTATTAATGAAAAAGACTGCTTTTCTTCCGGAAAAAGGGTTACCAGTGCATCCAGGAATTCATCCAATCTTCTTCGGTTTGCCAATCCCGTAAGTTTGTCAGTATCTGCTTCGATTACTACCTGTTCCAGCTCTTTCTGGCGATAATGGTCATTTCTAAATTTCGTCAATACATGCTGCAGATCAAATTCAGCAAATGGTTTGATTAAAAAGTCTGTTACGCCCAGTCTTGCAAGAAATATCCGGTTATCCTCTTTTCTACAAAATCTGCTGATTACCATAATGGGTGCCGAAAATGAGTTGCAGATATCAGTAATCTTCTGAATCGAATCTTTTTTAGATTTGTTTCCACTTATGTTCTCAGGATCAACAATCAGCAGGTCAAAACGATTCTCAAACTGCTTTTCAACAAATTCCTGAAAAGACTCAATTTGAATAACATTTGCCTTGTTCCAGATTTTTCCCAGTGTGGAACTGATCAGTGCACGTGATTTTTTATCAGTGTCCAGGATGCCAATTACTATGGATGAATCTTTCTGTGAGCGTACATTTTTTTTCAGTAGGGACTGAGCTGTTGCATGTTTAAGTTTTTCTGCGAGTATGTGTGAAAATACCAGATATGCAACAGAAACTTCAGTGTCATCATCAGCTGCTTTGAACAGTTGATAAGGAAAAATCACAACTTTTGATTGTTCTTCTGAAATGACATCAGCAAAGTGGTTTGATTCCCCTGCAATAACAGATAGTTCGCCAACCAAATCACCAGGATTATTAAGGCGCATAATAAATTGTGCCTCAGATGTCACTGCAAGGGAACCTTCCAGCAGAACAATTAATTCCGGAGGATTGTTTTGATCTTTACGGATAAGGTATTCGTCAGCATTCAATGTAATCAAATCACTCTGACGAAGCATTTCTTTGAGATGGGACTTGCTGATCTTGCGAAAATATCGACCGGAACTGATTATGTCAGCATAATGATCAAGTTCCGTAGAGCTCTTGGGAAAGGAAAGAGGTTTACGTTGCATCAGGATCTTTCTTGACTTTCATCCAGATTGTTGCAGTCTTCCTCAATTCAAGGTGTAATACAGAGTGTGTTTTCCAGAAAACTATGTCATGAATCAAAAGCAATCACAACATATAGAATAAGAAGGAATGTTGCCAATTTTGGGAATTGTACTTGTTCCAGGAATTCTCTGGGGCTGGGTGTTTTACCATGCCCAGCGTTACAAAAAAGTATACCTGCCGCTGCTGCTGGTATTATTTGTTGGTGGAATGGCATGTGGTTTTTTGGCACTGGTTCTCAATCATGCTGTTGAAAAATACACACTTTTCTGGCCGGACGCTGCTATTCCACAGATTGAATTGTTTGGTAAATCAATTCCTCTGCTTGGTTCAGGCTTTTGGTTTCTTGTTGGGTTTAATGAAGAGTTTTCAAAATTGCTTGTATTATTGGCCGTGGTTTATCCAAGTCGTCACCTGGAGGAACCATTTGATGGGATTCTCTATGCTGCAGTAGTTTCTGTAGGATTTGCAACAATGGAGAATTTTTACTATTTGGACCAGTTTGGTGTAGCTGTGGTCACTACCAGAACTGTGATAACCATTCCCGCCCATGCTTTCATGAGTGTGCCGATGGGCTATTTTGTAGCAAAATCTCGTATGCAGCTGGATAAAGGTAAAGTAAAGAAAAACAGATATTATTTGCCGATGATCACAGTGCTCCAGGGCTGGTTAATTTCTGCTTTTCTGCATGGATTTTATGACTTTTTATTGTCAATGAAAATGGAGAGAGAAGCATATTTACAAATAATATTGATGGGAGGCATAAGCTTTTTTCTTGGGAGATCTGCGTTAAAAGCGAGTAAGATTAAGCTGAAAAATTGAATTTATCCGGATTTTAGTTAATCCGTATCATACACCTCGTGCTTAAGCTTTTCTGATTCTGCCTGGTAGGTGACCATGGCGGGGTCAAAGTCATTTGTGCAAACCGGTTCCGGTAGAAAATGATTAAAGCGGTCCTGGCCACGAACAGGCAGGACAGATTCCCTTTGAGTTTTTTTTTGTTTCATCCGGGGAGTGAGGTACTGCAAGGAGAGGCCTATCCGTCGGTCATCGGATTTGTTAGGATGTGAGGCGTGAGCAACCCAGCCATGGTGAAGGGAAGCTTCTCCTGGCTGAAGTTCAATGCTCACTGCCTTATCCTCGTCTACTTCCATTTCCAGTTCCTGACCCCGATGAAGGATGTTATTTTTTCCGTAGGTGTCGTGATGCGGATTTTCTCCATCAAGATGCGAGCCGGGAAGCATCTTCATACATCCGCGTTCTGGAGTAGATGGGGAGAGGGCCACCCATGCTGTAACAAGTTCTTCGCCATCCAATCCCCAATATGTCAGATCCTGGTGCCATGAGATGTACTTTGTATTGCGTGGCTCCTTGATTACGTAAGCCCCGTCCCAAAGCAGAATGTCCGGTCCAAGCAGATCTTCAACAGCATCCAGAAGAGCAGGATTACGGGCAATTTCTGCAGCAGATTTCATCAGCAGGTAGGGCTTGTGACGATAATGCATCGGACCATATTTGGTCTCAATTTCTTCCAATCTTCTACGATGATTAGCAGTTTCTGCTGCATCAAGTATACGAACAGGGAAGATAAATCCATCACGCCTGTATTGTTCCTGTTCTGCTTGACTTAGTTTTAGGTTCATTTTATTCCTGGTGGGAAAACTTAATTCAATCAAACGTATTCAGAGGCTTGCTTAGAACATTCCTTACCATCGGTTCAAAATGTTCCAGGGGGAAAGTGTCGTAATCCGGATCGAATGAAGATTGATCCCATTTGTGGCAAAAATCCACACATGACTGATAATATGGATGATCTATGTATTTTTCATGGATATTGCGATCTTTGTTAAGGTGGTGAAAATAGTAGTATCCCTGGAACAGTCCGTGATGCTTCAGAATCCAATAATTCTGTTCACTGATATAAGGACGAAGAATGGAGGCAGCAACCTGGCTTTGATTCTGTGGAGCAAGCAGATCTCCGATGGCATGCATCAGAGTACAGACAATTGTTTCTTCATCTGCTCCATCCCTTTCTGCTCTAGTCGCCGACTG
>JAKUUF010000105.1 GCA_022448705.1 SAR324 cluster bacterium
GCCGATTTGCTGATATTGTTGGACGTGAGAGAGTAATTGCTGGATCTGACTGTGGATTTTCAACATTTGCCGGTTATGGAACTGTGGATGCGGATATTACATATGCCAAGCTTGATTCGCTTGTCAAAGGTGCAGAAATCGCTTCAAAAAGGCTCTGGTGAGTTTTTTTGGCTGAAACATTTTAAATTAGATTCTCAGATTTCTTCACTGTGAAGGAAAAGTTGGAAATCAGTTATTTTTTTCATCAATCTAAAGAGCTTCTTATTTTTCTGCGGAAGTACTTATTAGAGTGGTTTTAAACATAGAAAGGAGGTATAAAAATTATTGACTTTATCAAAATTTGTTGTTCTTTTTCTTTAAAAATAGATCCAATATGTTTTCATTTAGAAAACATAAATTATTAACTTGATTAAAAAGAGGTAAATATGAGAATGAAAATAATAATATCATTCATTAGTTTCTGCTTTTTGTCATCTGTCGCAGGAGCAGGAGACAATGTACTGCCATACAAATTGAAATCAGGAAAGCCCTTTGCTGGGACAACTCTGAATATTCTGGCAGTGGTTACGCCCCAGTTCAAATCCTATGAGCTGCGTGACGAAGAATTCGAAAGCCTGACCGGGATCACGGTCAATTGGACGCACATTCCATTTGTTGCACTTCAGGAGAAAATAGCGAGTGTCGGAGTAGCAGCAGACGGCAGTTTTGATGTAGTAAACTATCTGGACTCATGGGGTCCGGCCAATGCCTATTGGCTTGAGTCAATTGATGGATGGCTCAAGCGTGACGGGATCAGCATGGACCGCTATCCAGAAGCCTTCAAGAAAAGTGCGATGTTCAAGGGAGAGACACTGGGATTCCCCTTGCGTGCGCATCCCATGCTGATGTTCTACCGCAAGGATCTTTTTGCCAAACATGGTCTTTCCGTTCCGGAGACTTGGAATGATGTAGCCAGTGCAGGCAAAACCATAAAGCAGAAGGAAGGTATTGGAGGCTTGGCCTGCTATTTCGGTGCAGATGGGAACAGACAGAACCTCTTTCTCTGGCTGAATTATATCTGGGCTACTGGTACGGAAGTGTTTGATAAACAAATGAAACCAGCCTGGGCCACTCCCTCTGGTTTAAGGGCCACACGGGATTACGTCTCTCTGCACACCAAGCATAATATATGTGGCAAAGGGGCCGTGTCTAACGTAGAACAGGATGGGCGTATTCAATTCGCCCAAGGCAATGCCGCTATGATGCCTGTTTGGTGGTGGGCCTATTCAGGTTTTTACAATCCTAATCAGTCCAAACTCACGAAAGATCAGGTTGGATTTGCAGGCATGCCTTCCTACCAGGGTAAGACTGTGACTTACGCTATCTCGATGCCCTATTCCATTTCAAAATATTCGAAGAATAAGGAAGCCTCGTGGGAATTCATGAAGTGGCTTTCCAACCCTGAACTTGATCGTCGAAATGCTATTGAACGTTCTGTGCGTGGCGAAAAAATTGTAAATAATGTAGTTACTCACAAGTCAAGCATGGCCGATTTAGGAGTCAATGCCGCGAACGACAACATTCAGATGGCAGCTCTGGCAAGTCTGGCCAACTCCGACATTATGCCACAGATCCCAGAATGGCCTGAGATTGGAGACCTGCTCTCCAATGCTATTCAGAAAGCATCCACAGGGGGTAATGTGGATAAGCTGATGAAGGATGCGGCCAAGAAAGCTGAACGGATCCTCAGTCGGGCTGGTTACTACTAATAATTATATATATCACACTCCTCATTTGGCAGGTACCCGGGAGTCGTCCACCCGGAAGCCTGCCACTACATTTTGATAATAATGCGCGACCGACTGCTTAAGTATTTTCTTGTTTTTCCAGCAATTTTTGTAGTGGCCTCGACAGCTTTTTGGCCTCTTTTTCAGTCATTCTACCTTAGTTTTAGAGAATGGAAACTTAACCGTGCAAGGGAGTCACGGGCACTCTGGGAGTATGAGTATGATGGATTGGAAAACATCGCTTACCTCTTTGACAACTACCTACTGGCTCTGGAAGACGACCTCTTTTGGAACTCCGTAAGGGTGACTTCCATATTTACGGTGACTTCAGTCCTGGTATCGGTGGGCCTGGCACTCGGCCTAGCACTTCTGCTGGCCCCTGGTGGGAAATTCAGACTTACGGTACGGACACTGTTGATCCTCCCTTTTGCTATGAGTCCGGCTTTGATCGGTGTTTCATGGCGATTTATGTTTCAGCCTGACTTTGGGCTTTTCAAAGCTTTTTTCGATGTTTTGATTCCTCCATTAGCAGATGTTGACTGGCTTGGAGATGCTAACCTTGCCATGATCGCCTTGGTGGGAAGTGAAGTCTGGCACTGGACACCTTACCTGACTTTGGTTTTCATAGGAGGACTTGCTACAGTTCCCCAGGACGCCCAGGAGGCGGCAATGATCGACGGAGCGAACTCATGGCGTATATTCTGTGACGTGACCTTGCCTTCGATTCTTCCAGTGCTTGCTGTGGGAATCGTCTTAAAGACCATTTTTTCTCTGAAAATGTTTGATCAGGTCTATATGCTGACCAACGGAGGACCCGGAAACGCGACGCAGACCCTGGCTCATTACATTTATTTTAACGGCTTCAAATACTACAACATGGGTTACGCTTCAGCTGTCTCTTATCTTCTGGTGATTCCCATGTTTGGATTGACCTGGCTTTATATGAAACTTGTTTTCTTGAAGAGATAAATATGGTTAAAGGATCCAAAAATAAATTCTTAGATTTTCTACAGATTCTGGTGATATTGTTGACCGCGGTATTCATTCTTGTGCCAATCTATTGGATCGTTTCAGGTGCTTTCAAGCAGCAGGTGGATATTTTTCAGTTGAAACTTCTCTTTACTCCAACTCTGGAGAATTTTGAGATAATTTTCAGATCCCCTTATAACCTATTTGACAAACTCGTAAATTCAACTCTGGTGGCTTTGTCAACGATACTGATCGCGATACCAATTGCCACCATGGCCGCTTACAGTTTTTCCCGCTTCCGGATGAAAGGAGAGCGGTTGATGTTTGTGACCATTCTGGCCACACAATTTGTTCCGGCTGTTGTAATAGTTCTTCCATTCTTTATCCTTTTCAGGGATCTGGGCATCCTCGACACGAGGCTCGCACTGGTTTTGGTTAATCTGTCATTGGTCATGCCTTTTGCAATTTGGATGATAAAAGGCTTTATTGACAGCATTCCTCTGGACTCAGAGGAGGCGGCACTGGTTGACGGGTCCAGCCGGTTTCAGGTGATTTTGAATGTAACACTACCCATGGCACTTCCAGGTGTTATCACTGCAGGGATTTTTTGCTTTATCCTTGCCTGGAATGAATTCCTTTTTGCCCTCATAATAACCACTAACAAAGCAGTCACCTTACCTGTTGGACTCTCATTATTTCACGCGGAAGAAGGAGTACTCTGGCATCTGATTTCAGCTGCTGGTATCATGATCATGCTACCGATGTTTGTATTGGCTACTATAATTCAAAAACACTTCGTTCAAGGTATGACCATGGGCGCTGTTCGATAAAATGTAAGAACGCATGGCATCTGTTACACTAAAAAATATTACTAAAAGTTGGGGAGATATCACAGCAGTGAAGGACATTTCCTTAAACATTCGGGATAATGAATTCCTGGTATTGCTTGGCCCCTCAGGCTGTGGTAAAACAACCACGATGCGAATGATTGCTGGTCTGGAAGAACCAAGCGAAGGAGATATTTACATTGGCGAAAAACGTGTCAATGATGAATTACCCAAGGATCGTGATGTAGCGATGGTGTTTCAGAATTACGGACTTTATCCTCATATGTCTGTTTATGAAAACATTAGATATCCACTAAAAGTTCGCAAAGTCCCAAAATTACAACATGAAGATTTAGTCAGGAAAACGGCTGGAAAAGTAGAAATTGAAAATCTCCTCAATCGTCGCCCTCGTGAACTTTCCGGAGGACAAAGGCAACGCGTAGCCCTCGCACGAGCGATCGTAAGGGCCCCAACAGTATTTTTAATGGACGAACCACTTTCCAATTTAGATGCAAAACTGCGTGTGAGCATGCGTGCTGAATTGAAGCACCTACAGCATGAGCTCAGAATCACTACGATCTATGTAACTCACGATCAAATCGAAGCAATGACTCTGGCTCACCGTGTGGCAGTTATGGATAACGGTATCATTTCCCAACTGGATGTTCCTGAAACAATCTACAATGATCCGGCAAATTTGTTTGTTGCGGGTTTCATTGGTTCACCTCCAATGAATCTGTTAAAAGGAGATTTGAAAGAAGGAATTTTCAAACATTCTAATTTCTCGGTTGGGGTCGGGTTTGGTGAATGCCAGGAAGCCATACTTGGAGTACGTCCGGAAGATTTAGAACTAACTGGTCCTGATAATACGGACTGTTCCGGAAGGGTCTACTCCTTCGAATTAACAGGGGAATCTACTCTGGTCACCGTAAAGTTGGATGATGATCGTCTTACAATACGTGGTCCCAAAGAATACAGGGTTTCAATTGACGAAATTGTGGGTGTTAGGATCAATCGTGAAAAATGTTATCTTTTTGATGCAGTGAGTCAAAACCGTATTACGAGCTAATAACGGGACTGCCTTTTATTGAAGTCAAGACCAGTAAGATTTTTAGGTAATCACAACAAACGCTTTGTTCCATGAAAGAACGTATTGTACGCCGAAGTGATATGGTTCCCTGTAAGAGTGCGTTTATTGATACTTACACACCTGGCAGTCATCTCAAGGATAATTTCAGTATAATCGGCCCCGGAGTAACGGAGAATCAGGAGCAGGTAATAAATATTAGTGAGCCGCATGGTTTCAATTTTGGTGCTGCGGGCCAGCCTCCGAGGATCAAGAACTCCCTGCACAGTCACTTTACTGCGGAAGTTTTCATGATCCATGAAGGAACTTTTGAAATTTACTGGGGGCTGAATGGGGAGAATAAAAAGATTATCAGCGAGGGCGATGTGGTTTCAATACCAACTCATTGTTTCAGGGGATTTGAAAATGTTGGGGACAAATATGGATTTCTGTTCGCAATTCTTGGAGGAGATGATACCGGAGGTGTTGAGTGGGCACCGCAAGTTTTTGAAGCAGCAGAAGAACATGGTCTGGTTCTGCTCGAGGATT
>JAKUUF010000106.1 GCA_022448705.1 SAR324 cluster bacterium
AGTAATTTTCTCTCCCCAAAATTGATAAAGTGTATTTGTTTTTTTTGAATTAAGCTTGAGACCCATTTCCAATCTGTAGGGCTGTATCAGGTCAAGTGGTCTTAACAATCCATACAGACCCGAAAGAATGCGCAAATGAGACTGAGCATAATCAAAATTTTCTTCAGAAAGAGTAGCCGTATCAAGGCCTGTATATACATCACCTTTAAATGCCAATAATGCCTGCCTGGCATTACCCGGACTGAATGGCAGCTTCCAGCTTTTAAATCTCTCAACATTTAATTCAGCAATTTTTTGACTGACCTGCATCATGTTAACTAAATCTCGCAAAGATTTTTTCTTCATGATGTCAACCAGTTCAGCAGATTTTTCCAGATAATCAGGAATACTGTAGCTTTCAGTTGTTACAGGGGTCTCAAAATCCAGCGTTTTTGCCGGAGAAATTATCATCAGCATCGGGCTACCTTTTTAAGACTTGTTTGAGGTTTGGGTGTATACTCCATAAATTTTAATCAAGCTTCACTCTAAATTATTCCAGTATAACAAAATTACCTTAATACTGGACAGTTTTTAATTATAATTTAGGGGGAAATTTCAGAATCTGCTTTTCAGCTGCTATATCTGCAATTACAAAACACCAAGCATGCGCAATCCTTTGCGGTATGCTTTACGCTTGAAAGGAACAACCATGCTTAAGCCTTTGCGTGGAGAAATCCATTGAAAAGCATCAAACTCTATTGGATGGTGGTTAAAAGATATCTTGTCAGTTTGACAATTCAGATGCAGCAGAAACCAGCGCTGCTGCTGACCGCGAAAAGGTCTCCATTGGGGCTGCTGGTCCAGTACACGCTTTACTTTAAGGGGATAATGGTAGCGTATCCTTTTTTCTCCAACTCGAATTATTTTTACATCTCCTGTCCCAATTTCCTCTTTAAGTTCACGAAAAAGAGCTTCTTCTTCAGATTCACCGTCATTCACGCCCCCCTGGGGAAACTGCCAGTTCCATTTAAGCTGACCGCCGCCAGTCAAAAATCCGGAATTTTTGTCTTTTTCGGCAAGTCTCCGGAACATCAGCACTTTATTTTCTGTGGGATGAATTATCACCGCCGCCACGTTTGACCTGAACTTTTTTGCCCTCATTACTTTTTACCTTTAAGATCATATTGACGGTCCTTTATTCTCTGCACCACTTCCAGAATAGGGATATCCGGGAAATTATCCCATTTCATCAGTTTGAACAAATACTTTTTCAAGCGTCCACGTGACAATCCGCGTTTTTCCCAGTTAATGTAGATTTCCTCATATTCAACAGGTAAATTTCGTCCGTCTAAATTTTTTCTGAACATGAATTTAATGGCACTGTCCGGGAAACTTTTCACGAACCTGCTTATCGACTTTGAATCAATTTGACCATCTCCAAATACAACATCATTGTCTCCATCATCTTCATCACGCAGCCCTTTTTCATCAAATTCAAATTCTTCATCTGGCTCATCATCCTCAATGTTCTCAAACAGCTTCGCCGCAGAATCTGTTGGTCTTTTTTTCTTGGATTTAGTTGAATTTTTTGCATCCTCTCCTGATTTTTCAGAAATGCTTTCTTCATCCGCCGCTTTAACAATATCCGTTTCACTTATCTTTGCACTATTTGCATCTGTATCCTTTTCAGTAATTGATATATTAATTTGATCTGAATGAGATAGATCTTTTTCAGTTTCAGCTTCATTTACAGAAACCTTATCCTTAACCTGGGCTGTACCACTTCCCAGTGCGGAATGTGAAAGATCTTTTTCGGCAGTTTCACTTTCCTGAGCTTCCTGCTCCTCTTCTGAACCTTTTCGGTCATGCTGCGAGTAATCGGTAACCAGAGAAAATGCCGGCGGTGGATTCTCCGGGACATAAACCGGGTCTACAAATCGCCCTGCCCGGCTCTGCTGAACAAAATCCACTACAAGATCATAAGCAGTTTTATCTTCAATCAATTCAATAACTTCTTTTGGAGATTTCCAGACTGAAGCCCGGTTTGCAGATGGAGTGAAATGCTGACGCGCTTCATTGATCGCTTCTTCTGAAAGACTCAGAGTTTCACTTGCAGATCTGTCTGATGGAAAATTTTCCTGCTGATAATCATCCAGCATAGATTCAATTTGGTAGGCAGAAAATTGCATTGTCATGTGCTCTTCATGTCTTCATGTTTTTTATTTGCGGCCGCTGATGCCCCGGATCCTTCCGGTATTGCATCTGACGACCTAACTGGGTTATCTGTAATGAAACAGCGTTTTTTTCACGACCAACTATTTTTTCAAATTCCTTTTCTGAAAGCAGAATTTTTTCCATTAAATCCTGTATAAGCTGGTCAAGTTTTTCTTCTTCAGCCTGAAAAGGGCGATTGTATTTTTGATGCCATTTTTCAAGCATCGAGTCTACCTTCTGCAGTTCTTCAAAGCATTTGTCTTTTTGTGACAGAAGGTTGTCCAAACCTACAGGATCTGTTTCTGCAAACTGACGCTGTGAAAAGTCCAGAAGTTCCTTCAACAGTGATTGCTGTTTTTCAAGCAGAAGCTTCAAGCCGCTTTCAGTCATCCGTTTATTTTCCTATACAAAACTTAGAGAAAATCTGTCCCAGCAAATCATCAGGGGTTGTCTGTCCGACTATATCCCCAAGCGCGTTTAAACAGGATCTCAAATCAACTGCAACAAACTCTTCTCCTTTTGACTGTTCCAAACCCTGCCCTGCTTTTAACAAGGTTTCCATGGCTCGCTCTGCGGCCTGCTGCTGTCTGCGGTTCGTGATCCATATTTCATCTTTATGCGGTAACCCGCCCAGAGTTGCCTTGTCATATAATCTTGATTCCAGTTCATCGCATCCTTCTCCTGTTTTTGCTGAAACAAAAACAGATTCCATTCCGGAGATTTCTTTTAGCCAGTCAGGTTCCCTTCCAGAAAGTAGATCGATTTTATTAATTACATTGATTGTCTTATTCTTTTCAATATCACGGATCAATCCCAGATCTTCGTCATTAAGTTTTTCTCCTGCATCCAAAATCAGCAATACCAGGTCAGACCTGCTCAGCACATTTCGTGACTGGCGAATTCCTTCTGATTCAATCAGGTCTTTTGTATTTCTGATTCCAGCAGTGTCAGTCAGGCGAAAAGCAATACCCTTTATTTGTATCGACTCCTCTATATAATCTCGCGTGGTGCCCGGAACGGTAGTAACAATAGCTCTTTGATCACGCAGCAATCTGTTAAGCAGTGAAGATTTCCCTACGTTCGGCTTCCCAATAAGAGCAACACTAAAGCCTTCTCGAACTCTGAGTCCCTGGTCAGCATGTACAAGCAGTTTTTCTAAATCTGCGCATGCTTGTTTAATTTGTCGAAGACATTCATCACGGTGAACAAACTCAACATCTTCTTCGGGAAACTCAATGCTTGCTTCAACAAGAGATGCAGTAGCCACCACCTGTTTTTTGACCTCTTCAATTGCATTATATAGTTTCCCCTGCAGCTGCTGAACAGCCAGTGCTGATCCAAGTTCAGAACTGGCATGAACCAAATCTAAAACTGCTTCAGCCTGAGTCAGGTCTATGCGGCCATGCAGAAACGCTCTTTGAGTAAACTCTCCAGTCTCAGCTAATCTTGCCCCCTGGCGCAGCACCAAATCCAGGATTCTACGCATAATAAAGGGACTGCCGTGACACTGTATTTCGACCACGTCCTCAGTTGTGTAAGAACGTGGTGAGCGCATAACGACTACTAAAACCCTGTCAATAAGTTTTTCATCATCATGAATCCATCCGTGAACAAGCTTATGTGATTCCGTCTTTTCAAGTTTCTCAGTACCACTTTTAAACAAATGTCCCACCAGGGGAACCGCCTGCTTACCACTTACCCTGATTACCCCAAGTCCTGATGGCTGAAGGGGAGTTGCTATTGCTGCAATTGTATCGTCAAGGCGCATTTTCTGAGAAAATCAGTGGCCTGAATAGAATGACCAGTGATCATGTACATGATGGTGAAACAACAATCTTAAAACTCGAACAGCTGACTGATTAGCCTGTGCAACAGCTGCCGCTGCAGTTTCTGTCAAAATCTGGCTTTTAGTAAAATTGACAATTTCCTTGGCTAAGTCTGTGTCACGAATACTTGAGTCTGCGGCAGTCAGACTTTCCGCAGTATTTCTAAGCACTGAAATATTTGTTTCAAGAGTGTATTTTTGTGCTGATCCGAGTTGTGCACGCAACAATGTTAATTGATCAGTAGCATGATCCACAAGGCTAATTGCGTCAATGGCCTCTTGAGCAGATGTAAGACTGATATCGGATAAATTTTTAAATCCGCTTCTATTGTCGACACCTTGTCCCAGGGCTGTTGAATGGGTGCTGTTAAGCGCCACCATGATCTTTTCGTCTCCAGTTGGTCCTGTTTGAAATTTCAGGGAATTTTGTGCCACAGTCACACATCCGGCATTACCGGTACTATCACCTAAATAGGCTACACTCAGACCACTTGTTTTCTTATTATTAAAATTACCTGTCAGTACAAGACCATCACCCTCAGCAGGCTCATCTTCTATTGTCCCCTTTATGTCTTGCCCATGAAATAGTTCTGGTTCCAATTCGTCGTCTGTTAGTACTCCATCTTTGGAACTTGTGATCCAAAATCCTTTGGTGACCCCATATTCACGATGCTGAATTGTAAGCTCTTCATCATCAGCATCATATTGAATGTCCAAATTAATGTTAGCTCCTAAAACAGCATCTTTCAGTCGATTTGCAAATCCAAGTGCCGTCGCCCCTTCTGGATTAGTTACCCTGATAACAGGACCGTCTTCTTCTTCCAAAACAATTGATAAACCGGATGCATCATCGTCATCAAGGTCTTCACTCAGTGTAGCCCTTAAAGGCAGTGCATCAATATCCACATCGTACCCGCTGACTGGAGAGGCAAGTGTTTTTGAAGTTGCTCTAAGAAAAATAACTTCTTCTTTATCTCCCATTCCTGTAACACCATGGCTTCCGTCTACCAGTATTTTTCTGCCAAAACTTGTGAACCTGGAAATCCGATCTATGCTATCGACTGCATTGCGAATCTGATACTGAATGGCCAGCATTGTACCGTAATCGTTAGCCCCTTCATTTGCAGCTGTTAATGCTAACTGACGCATTTCCAATAG
>JAKUUF010000107.1 GCA_022448705.1 SAR324 cluster bacterium
CGAACCACTGTTAAAAATAGGTATCCGGCAATCTAAATCTAACTTGAAGGCCCCTTTTAATGGAGTAGTGCCAACAAAGAATGTTGATTTGGGTCAATTTGTAAATCCAGGTGCTCATCTGGCAACTTTGCTGGGAAGTGATCAGGCAGAAATTGTGATTGACCTACCGATGGGACGAATGGGATGGCTCCCTCCGTCAAACAATTCTAATGATCAAGGCAATCAATATCACATTCCTGCCATCGTTTCATTGACTGGAATAAACTCCGCCCCTACACATAAAGCCATTATTAAAAGGCACTTGTTGGAGCTGACCCCGCGTGGAATGATGGTCCAGCTAATTGCTGAAGTAGATGATCCTTTCCAGATGAAAAATAATTCCCGTTCAAAAAATCCACAAAATTCTGAAACGATTAATTTGACAGAAAAAAACAAGGATAAACTGGAAATATCAGTTAACAGACAAGTCATAAATATCCCCCTTTTTTTGGGTGCCTTTGTGGATGTAGTTATTCCAGGAAGACAGCTTGAAAACGTTGTGCATATTCCCGCAAAAGCCCTTCGTGATCGTGATACTGTGTGGATTGCATCTCAAGGAGAAATTCAGGTTAGGACAGTGAAAATAGCTCATGTTGATTTTGACGATGTATATCTTTCAGGTGGTATTCGAATCGGAGAAAAAATCATCACCTCACCTGTTAAAGGGGCTGCTAACGGAATGAAGGTTCAGCTTGCTGGTATGAAAAAAAAGGACGGAAAAAGCAAGTTAGGAAAGAAATTCAAAGGAGGTAAAAACCGAGAAGGCATTGGAAAAAGGAGAGTTAAAAAACAAAATTCTCCAGAATCAAATTCAAGCAGGGAGAGTCTATGATTCGCTGGATGGCAGAACATCAAGTTGCAGCGAACCTGTTGATGATTATAATCCTTTTTGCAGGTGCATTTGGTGTAAAAAATATTAAGCAGGAAGTTTTTCCTGAAATGGATTTGGATTTAATCATTGTGGCAGTCCCTTATCCAGGTGCTACTCCGGATGAAGTGGAAGAATCTATCATTTTACCCATTGAGGATACTATTAGCGGCATAACTGGAATAAAAAAAATTAATGCTACTGCCTCTGAGAATATGGGATACATTCGGATAGAACTGCAAAATGATGCAGATAAAGAAAGTGTATTTGATGATGTAAAATCTGCGGTTGAACGTTTGACAACTCTGCCGGAAGAGGCTGAGACACCGCAAATTCAGCAGCCCAGAATTCGTCGTGAAGTTCTGAATCTTACTCTTTACGGAGAAGCCCCGGCTCGTTCTTTGATAGAGCAGGCACAGGTGGTCCGAAGTACCTTGCTTACTCATCCGGATATTACACAGGTTGATGTGGAACAGCCAAGAGGCTTTGAAATGACCCTGGAGATATCGAGTAAGGTTTTGCAACAGCATGCTCTCACACTTAATCAAATTTCCAAAATCATAAATCAGGCAACACTGGACCTACCTGGAGGAAAAATACAAACCTCAGGAGGTGACATCCTGATTCGCACTAAAGAGCAAAGATACACTGCAGCAGACTATGCCAATATCCCTCTTTTGACAAGTGATCAGGGTATCTTGAGACTGGGCGACATTGCCCGCATAAGTGATGGATTTGAGGAATCTGATCTTAGCTCTAGATTTAACGGAAAACCTGCAGAAACCATTAAAGTCTTCCGTGTCGGCAAACAAACACCTACAGATGTCTCAAATGCAGTGCGTTCAAAAATGGAAGAAATTAAGTCACAGCTGCCTTCCAGCATCGAAATGCAGATTGTGAACGACCGCTCGTTGGTTCTGAGAGATCGAATTAATTTGCTAATGAAGAATCTTTGGCTTGGACTGGGACTAGTTTTTTTGACTTTGGCATTGTTTTTACGCATTGATTTGTCTTTTTGGATAATGATGGGAATACCTATAAGTTTTGCAGGAGCATTGATAGCTATGCCTTCGCTTGATACAACTATCAATATGATATCTCTGTTTGCATTTATTCTGGTACTGGGGATTGTGGTTGATGATGCAATTGTGGTTGGAGAAAATATTTTCGCGCATCAGGAAATGGGTAAGACAAATATAAATGCAGCAGTTGATGGAGCAATTGAAATTGGACCGCCTGTTTTGATTACTATTCTTACTACCATCGCGGCTTTCATTCCAATCTATTTTATTCCTGGTGTGACAGGGAATATTTTTGCAAATATTCCTAATGTCCTGATTGTAGTTTTATTATTTTCCTTGATTGAGGCCATGCTGATTCTGCCTGGACATCTTTCTCATCTGAATAGGGTAATTAGCTTTTTTCTTGCTCCGTTGGGAAAGATTTTGGAGAAGCCTCGTAATTTTTTTGGTTCTGGACTTGTCTGGATTTCACAAAAACCTTTCAGGAAAATTCTTGGCAAGTGCATAGCATATCGCTACGCTGTTTTTGCTTTTGGAATATTTTTTATTCTACTGTGTGTGGGTTTAGTGTCTGGAGGTCATCTTCGCTTCACTTTTTTCCCAAAAATTGACAGAGACAGGATTACTATAAATGCAAGAATGCCTTTTGGTACACCTGTCACGGTCAGTAGAGAAATTGAAAGTAAAATGCTGCGTTCTGCCGAGAAATTGCTTCAGGAATATGAAACAGAAGTAGGATTTCCTGTTTATCAAGGAATTTACAGCAATGTCGGAAGAAAAGGTGGACACAATACTTCTGTAAGAATATATCTTAAACCGTTGGAAGAGAGGGGATTTGCCTCCGTTGAGTTTTCAAGAAAATGGCGCAAAATGATAGGCGAAATACCAGGAATTGAAGCACTAAATGTGCGGGCTCGTCGTTCCATGGGCTCAAATTATGATATCGATTTACAGCTGAGTCATCCTGACCCGCAAATACTTTTGAGAATAGTTGAGCAACTCAAAGAAGATTTTGCTGAGTATCCAGGAGTTAGTAATATTGAGGACAGCACGGAAGACGGCAAAAGCGAAGTTCAGTTAAGTCTTAGTCCTGCGGGGAGTACTCTCGGTTTAAGCTCTCAAGACTTAACCCAGCAGGTACGTGCATCGTTTCAAGGTGTTTCAGTATCTAAGTTTTTGCGAGGAAGTGATGAGGTAAACATCAAGCTTCGCCTGCCTTTTGATGAGCGCCGATACCAGCGTGACCTGGAAGATTTAATAATACTTGCTCCAGGAGGAGAGCGTCTTCCTTTGAGACAGGTTGCCGAGTTAAAATATGGTCAATCATATAGTTCCATCAGGCGTGTGGATAGCAGAAGAATAATCAGTGTAAGAGCGCTTGTTGATTCAGGGATTTCAAATACTGGACAGGTTAAGCGATCCCTTGAAGAAGAATTACTCCCTCAATTAATAGCTAAGTATCCTCAATTACAATATACATTTGAAGGATCACACCGTGCGCAGACAAATACTATGGCGGGAATCAGGCAAGGCGGAATTGTGGCCCTAGTGCTCATTTTTAGTTTACTTGCTCTGCAGTTTCGCAGCTATTTGCAGCCATTCATTATCATGTCCGCTATACCATTTGGTTTTGTTGGAGCAATACTTGGCCATCTTATTTTGGGATATAACTTGAGTATAATTAGCGTATTGGGACTTGTTGCACTGACTGGTATTGTTGTCAATGACTCGCTGATTTTAGTTGATTTCATAAACAGGGCACGTTATCGAGGAGATGCAATAATTCAGGCAGTGCTAGAATCAGGAGTCCGGCGTTTTCGTCCGATTGTGCTTACAACTCTGACCACTTTTTTTGGTTTACTTCCAATGCTTTTTGAGCAGTCTCTGCAGGCACGGTTCCTAATTCCAATGGCGATAAGTTTAGCCTTTGGTGTCCTTTTTTCAACCTTTGTTATTCTTATTTTGACTCCAGTACTTTATGTGATTCTGGAAGATTTTAAAGGTATATTTGGTAGAAAAACTGAAAAAATGGCTGTTAAAGAAAAATTGGTTTAGCGCATATTTAAGCTTTTATAAATTTGCTATTTTTAAACTTAATTTATTTAATGTCCAAAACAAAAGTAGAGATTTACACAGACGGAGCATGTTCACCTAATCCGGGAGTTGGAGGATGGGGAGCTATTTTGATTTCCAGCAAACACAAAATTCGTACAGAAATTTCAGGGGCTGAAGGGGATTCCACTAATAACCGTATGGAGATGACTGCTGCAATAAAGGCTCTGGAAGCACTAAAGAAGCCATGTGTCGTTGATCTCTATACAGACTCAAGTTATCTGAAAAATGCCTTTGAACAAAAGTGGCTGAATAACTGGAAGAACAAAGGATGGAGAACAAAGGGAGGGGACCCTGTTGCGAACAAGGACCTCTGGCTTCGTCTACTTGAAGTTAGCCAAAACCATGAAGTTTCATGGTACTGGGTTAAAGGGCATTCAGGACATCCGGAAAATGAACGCTGTGACGAACTTGCTGTTAAGGCCAGAAAGGAATGGTCAAAATCAGCAAAATAAGATTGGATCTATAAAATCTAAATTGACTGTCAATCCAAATTATCCCAAACCACTTTTACAATTTCCTTAACCTGTGCGTCTGTGAATTTACCATCAACACTGTAAAGCACCCTGCCGTCCTTACCAAATACTATTACGTCACTGTTATCATCACTTAAGCCCCACTTCTTAACCAAAGTTTTATCAAGGTCTTTCACATATACAGTTTCCTTGTGTTTCTCCTGCTTGCTTTTTAGTTTCATGTTGATTGCAAAATTTGGCAGCCAGGTAGCAGCCATATTTGCCATTCCTATCGAACCATATTTTTCTTTTGGATAATTTTCTGCTTTGAGTGCGTCACTTACATGGTTATTCAATTCGGATTCATCAGGGTCAACATAGAAAAGAACAATTACTTTTTCGGAAACGAGTTCTTCACTGCTCCATTGCGTACCGTCAATCCTCCCGCCCAAATCGCCTTTAAGAACTATTTTTGGTGGTATTTCTCCGATGGGCAATTCTGCCAACAGCATTGTTGGAACAAGTATTAAAATAATTTTAATTGCTAATATTCTCATGGCATTTTATTTAGTAGAGGTTTAATTGTTATCCGAAAATTAGAACTTATAATTTAAAGATAAAAATCAAAATAGATTTTTTCA
>JAKUUF010000108.1 GCA_022448705.1 SAR324 cluster bacterium
TATGGGAGCAGTGGTAAACCAGTCTGGTGACTGGGCAAAACTGCTGTGACCAAGAATGCGTGCTAACGGGGTCAGCCCCCTTTTTTTAGCAGTGGATTCGCTCATCATCACAAGTGCAGCTGCTCCGTCAGAAATTGATGAGGAATTTGCTGCGGTTACAGTACCTTCTTTTTCAAAGGCAGGCCGAAGCCTGGGAATTTTTTCAAGGTTTGCTGAAAGAGGCTGTTCATCCTGTTCAACAACTGTTTTTCCTTTACGATCCTGAAAGGAAACTGGCGTAATTTCTTCTTTGAAACTTCCATCCTCTATTGCGGTTTTTGCTCGAGTAAGGGAACGGATTGCGAACTCATCCTGTTCCTCTCGCGTAAATCCATAGGATTTGGCTGTTCTTTCCGCGAAAACACCCATAAGGGTGCCTTTTTCATAAACATCTTCAAGGCCATCCAGAAACATATGATCACTCATTTCCCCGTGACCAAGTCTTTGTCCTGAGCGTGCCTTCTGCAGAATATAAGGTGCATTTGTCATGCTTTCCATTCCTCCGGCAACCATGATTTCGTTGGTCTCAGCACGCAGGGCATCGTGTGCCATCATGGTTGTTTTCATACCGGAACCGCACATCTTGTTGACAGTTGTGCAGCCTGCGGCATTTGGAATTCCTGCACCCAGTGAAGCCTGTCTTGCCGGAGCCTGCCCCATTCCTGCAGGAAGAACACAGCCCATAAGCACTTCATCTATGTCGTCAGCCTGCAATCCGCTGCGCTCCAATGCTGCGCGTATTGCAAAACTTCCCAGCTCGGGAGCGGACACTTCTCTTAGAACACCCTGAAAGCCTCCCATGGGAGTACGTGCCATACCAGCAATTACAATTGGATCATTATTATTCATGTATTTCCTTTTCTAAATTATATTTTAATCTGATTCATTCTTTGAAAGTTTTAGATTCTCTAACTCAGCTTTATCTGCAATTATGAAATGAAAAGATTCCAGAGGTACTCGTTTTGGTTGTTGGTTTTGCTTCATTTCCCAGCGGATATGAGCAGTGTGAAAGAAAAATTATTAAACAATTCCATAAGATTTCAGTACGGTACTCTGCTACGTGGTGAATGAAAATGGAAAAAAAGTTAATCTTAAATATTAAAGCATCTTGTTAAACTTTGTCAGGTGTACGGTCAGGCAAAAACACCTGAAACACTGAACCGTCTGAATCACGAGGGGTATAGCTCAACATTCCCCCGAGCGACTTTACCAGCCTGAACGAGATTGACAATCCAAGACCATGTCCTTCTTTTTTAGTGGAAAAAAACGGCTTGAACAATTTTTCTTGGTTCTCTGGAGCAATACCTGCTCCTTCGTCTTCCACAGTAACTAAAGTATAATTCAGCTCCGGATCAAGATTAGTTCCGGTAAGTTCCCATTTCCCGCAAAATCTGGTGGAAACAGTTACAGTTGAATTTTTTGCTGACGCCTCCGCCGCGTTCCTCAGGAGATTTAAAAAAACCTGGTGCAGTTTATCACGGTCAGACTTGATCTCCGGGAGAGATGTGTCATAGATTCTCTTAAACTTGATTCCGGGTACAGAATTTTTTTCAAATTGAATTACCGTATTCAGCAGTTCATGAATGTTAAATCTTGATGAATCCAGAGGCATCGGACCAGAGTGAAGCAGCAGCTGTTTCAGAAGGCGTTCCACGCGGTCAAGTTCATTCAGCATCATGCTGATGGAACCATTTTTGATTTTTGTGTTTTGCAGGTCACGCTGCAGCAGCTGGAGCATGCCCTTGATTCCGCTGAGCGGATTCTGTATTTCATGCGCCATTGCCCCTGCAAGCTCCCCAAGAGAGCTGGCTAGCTTCTCCTCAAGTTCTCTTGCCTGGAATTCCTGATGGGCAGTACTTTCCAAGAGTGTTATTACTGCCTGATCAACAATACCGGACTCATTTCTAACTGGGGCGATTACAATTTCTGCCCCTCGTTCATGAAGTGGAGGTGTCTGCAGCACATATCCACCAAGCCGACAAACCTTGCCGGAATCTAAAACTTCCCTTATTTTTTGCTGAATCAGCGGGTCTGCATGAAACAAATCGGTGTTTTGCCTGCCAAGCAGGAGTTCCATGCCCCGCTGCCAATAATGGGAAGCTGAATCATTACAATATACTATCACTCCTGATTGGTCGACCGCCAGCACTGCCTGCTGCAAATGATCTGTCAAGTTGGCAATGTAGTCACTGGAGAGCATCTGCTGCTGATTTTTTAGTCAAAAAAACATTCTTAATTCACGAGCATAAATCGTATTTTGAACGGCAATCAAGGACAAGTCATTTAGCTTTATGGGGAATCTGGATATTTGAATTGTACAGTTTGCTGTATTAAAATAAAGGGACATTAACAAAAGCAAACTTCTTTATGTCACAAACAGATCATACAGGTCCGATTTACATTCGAAGACAGTCAGAACTGTTCCAAACCGTTCGGGAAAATTCTTCAGGAGATACTGAACCGGATAACATATTCCAGCAAAACAGAAACAAGCTTTTAATTGAAGCGTCAGCTGGCACAGGAAAAACATTTACGCTGGTTGAGCTTGTTTTGGAATTAATGCTCACCAGAAACATACCTCTAAAAAGTATTTTAATTGTTACATTCACTGAAAAAGCCACTACTGAACTTAGGATGAGGCTCCGTACAAAACTGAGGGAGATTTCAGATGCCTGCGAAAACAAACTTAGTGAATTCCAGAATGTTCCGGAAGAATCTTATTGGGAAATAAATAAGGTCCAGAGAGATCAGGTCAAGGCAGCATTGCTGGATTTTGATTCTGTTCCGGTATACACAATACACGGCTTCTGTAAACGAATTCTGCAGGAATTTGCTTTTGAAAACCGACAGCTTTTTGATCAGCAGCTGGCTGATAATAACCTGCTTTTTCCGGAGGTGTTTCGCCGTTATTTGCGTAAAGAACTGCTCTCAAACAACAATCCTGTCTCAAGGCTTTTTTCGCTTTATGTAAAACAGTCAGATGGTTATCTGCATAACCTGGAAATTGAGATTAGGAACCTTCTTCCAAGAAGAGGAAAGTTTGTTCCAAGGTTCCCGTCCTTTGAAGTTTTTCTAAGGGAATTTTCAGAAGTCTGGAAAGTATTAGCTGAGAGGGACTTAAGACTGAACAAAAACGATTCTGCTGGGCATCCAATAATTTCGGCTTTCAATGCGACCGCACTGAATGGCACTTCGAAAAAAAATATAATGCTAAACCTTGAGCTTCTGTTGCAAACACTCAGTGAGTGGCATACAGCGGGGAGCATTGAGGATGCTTTTTATATGCTTTTGAGCATTGAACTTGACAGGGTTACCAGGCCTAAATGCAGACAAACATTGAGGGACGGAGAAAAATGGTTAAGTCCGCAGGAATTTCCTAAAGCAGAACTTGAATGGATCAGTGCCGCCGCTGATTGCGAGAAACTGTTTCAGCGTCACAATCTGGTAGGGGAACCCGGGAAAATTTTAAGAGCGTGGGTTATACAAAAGGTACTTGGGGATGTACGCAGCGAACTGAGAAAGACAAAGATGGAACAGGGTGTATTCGACTATGACGACCTGCTTCACCTGGTTGAGGAACAGGTGAATCCCGAGGAAAACAGTACAACACCGACGGCACTTACTAAGGTCGTTCGTGAAAAATATGCATGTGCAGTTGTTGATGAATTTCAGGACACCGATCACCGACAATGGAATATTTTCCGTAAAATATTTTTGGAAAGCCCTGAACATAACTTGATTGTAATTGGTGATCCCAAACAGGCTATTTATTCTTTCCGTGGAGCAGACATTTTCACCTATATGCAGGCAAGGAGAGTCTTTGCAGAAAATTACTCACAGGCGCCGGTTTCATTGACAAAAAACTTTCGCTCCTCAGAATTGCTGCTGTGCGGACTTAATCGTATATTCGGCAGCAGCTACTGGCTGCCGGAGGAGAAAGGGCTTGAATATATTAATGTCGGATGCGGCAAACCTGAACTGGAACTTAAAGACCTTACTGACAACCGAAGTGCAGTCCATCTGCTTGAGCTGCTGCCACAGTTTACAGTCTCCGGAAAAAAACTGGCAGACCAAAGCAGGCTGCAAAATCCTGGATTATCTGAGGGGATGCTGAACGCATTGTATTCATTAAATGGTCAGAGATTTTACGGAAAGGATGCTTTATTAAAGTCTGTCGAATCGGCGTATGGAGCAGCAGTTTCAGATTCTGATAAAAATGAGGTACTACAGCTTTTTCTGGATGATCAGGCTGAGCTTGCCACCTCAAGATTTGCTGATGCAATCGCGTTGGAAATAAAAAAGCTGCTTGCAAAAGGATCTCCTGAAAGAGAAAGGCCGGTCTGGAAAAATGAGGCAGGTGAAAATTATTTGCGCGAACAGGACATTTGCGTACTGTTCCGCAAAGCAAGTGAAGGTGAAAAAATTGGCAAAGCACTGCGAGCATGCGGAATAAGCATTGCGTTCTATAAGCAAAAGGGGTTGTTTGAGGGACGTGAAGCCCGCGATATTTATGACCTGCTGGAAGCAATAAACCATCCCAATGACCATTCACGTACAGCAAAAGTACGGCTGACAAGATTTTTTGGAATAAATATTCAGGACCTGGCTGAAAAATCAGTTGATGATTCTGACTTAACAAATTTTCTGCATGAATGGAAAGCGCTGGCAGAATCCAGGCAGTTCAGAAAAATGTTTGACCAGATTTTGCTGCGTACCAGGATGGTTGAGCGGGAGCTGTTTCTATCTGGAGATGAGAGAAGCGTAACAAATTATACGCATTTATTTGAAGTATTGATAAGGCAAGTTTTGGAAAATCATCTTGATTTGCATGAATTGAGTTTACTGTTAAAAAGGTTCATTGATGGGAAGGAAGACCCGGGAGAAAATGAAAATTTGCTTCGGCTGGAAAGTGAAAGGAATGCAGTTCAATTGATGACAATACATGCCTCTAAAGGGCTCGAATTCCCGGTGGTATTTTTGTATGGAGGTTTTACAGCAAATAAAAAGGACTCAATCCATTTTTACCATGATGAGGAAGAAAATCCTGTAATTGATTTTCTAAGCAG
>JAKUUF010000109.1 GCA_022448705.1 SAR324 cluster bacterium
AAGAAAGTGAGCTTGGAGATGATGCAAATATTGGTGTTGAAGAAAAAGGCGTAGTTGTATCCTTCAAAGCAAACGCATATTATAAACCAAATTCTGCCTCCCTGAGTCAAAAGGACAATACTGAATTGAAACGTTTCTCCAACCTAGTTTTTCTGCTACCAAATAATATACAAATTGAAGGTCATACAGAAAAAAAACCCCCAAAGAACTGGGCCTCAGCCTGGGAACTGGGCGGCGCTCGTTCTTCGAGGGTTGCCCGTTTGTTCATTGTAAACGGCCTTGACCCCACAAAAATCAGTGTAAAGAGTTTTGGCTCAACTCGTCCCCGATTCCTTGAAACCTCACCAACTCAAAGAAGTCTTAACAACCGGGTGGAAGTTATTGTGCTGCCTGAATAACTGTTCCTGATCAGTCCAGTCTGCGTCCGTACACGATTGATTCCTGAAATTCGTAATTTTTACGTTTTTCTTCAGGAAGTTCTTCCGGACTTATTTGTTCGAATCCGCATTGTGTAAAAATATGCGAGACTGCCGTACTCAAAGCAAAAACCAGTCTAAAGTACTCGGATCGCATCTCCTTAACACCTTCCCTGACCATCTCACTACCAATGCCCTGATTCCTGTACGATTTGTCTACTGCCAAACTGGCAATTTCTGCTGCTGAGCCATCAGCATATTGAATAATTTCGCAGCAGCCAACCACGTCCTCATCCACACAATACACCATGTAGTTGTCAATTTGACGCTCAATGTATTCAGGCGTACGTGAGACTATTGCAGAATGCTGTGCAGGACTGCTGAGGATTTCCATGATTGACTGTAAATCATTTAACCTTGCAGGACGTATTCGTTTGTATGAACTGTTAGTTATCATAACTCCCGCTCCTTTTGGAGTAAGCAGCTCTGCAAGCAATGCTCCCTCAATACTTCCGTCCAGCAAATGGCAGCGTTCAACTCCCCGTACACAGGCTTCAGTCAAGGCAGTTAATTGTATTTTCTGCGCTGATGGCAAATCAGGCTCCTTTTCCAACCACTTAGAAATACTGTCTGTGGTTATTTCAGAAGAATCAGTATTGTCAAAATTCGGTAATGGAAAAGTATCAAGCACAATCAACTTTTTTGCACGCAGCCTCGTTGCCACTTCAAAGGCTACCTGAATTGGGTCCAGAATCCATAGGCGCCCCTTTTCTCCAAGTGAAAAAGGTGGTATAATTGCAAGCTTCGAGTCAGAAGCAGCCTGTCTCAGAGTTTCAAGGTCAATACCGCAAACACTTCCGGTAAAGTGGGAATCATAATTGTCTGAAAAGTTTTTTTTCTCAGCTAATAAGAAATGTCCGGTAAAAGCTTGCAGTTGGCGAGCACAGCTCCTGAGCCTTGACAGCAGCTTCCAGTTGGCAGAAGAGACTGCCTGTTCAATAAGCGGTATATTTTTTTCTTCAGCAACAAAAATTCCATCTTCTGTATGATAATCAAGTCCTTGACTGGCATAGAGATTCCGTATCTGCAATTCTGCACCATGGACTAATACTATCCTGATGCCAACTTGTTGAAGGAGTGCTAAATCTTCTATTACCCTTGAATTTTGAACCTCAATTAATTCCCCACTAAGGTAGATTACAAATGTTTGCTGATCAAATTCTTCCAGGTACGGAAGAGCTGCACGCAGATTGTGGATAAAACCGGATAATTCCGGGTCAAGTGAATGCTTGGACATGAGTAATTTTGAAAATGTAATTCAAAAGGAGAAAAGCACGGATAACAATGACTCTGTTATTTTATCTATCGTTATTCCAAGCTACAACAGCGCAAAGCTGCTTTCAAGATGCATCAGTGCCCTGGAGAATCAATCGGCAAAAAAAGCATATTTTGAGATAACTGTTGCAGATGACGGCTCCACAGATGAAACCGTGGAAATGCTGGAAAATTTTAAAGCCAGGACAGAGCTAAAACTGCAATGGACTACTATAAAAAATTCCGGACCGGCAACGGCAAGAAACGCCGGTGTGGCAATTACCTCCGGACCATGGATTGGGGTTTTTGATGCCGACGTAATTCCAAATCCTGACTGGGTGGAAACCGCACTCGAATTAATCACGAATAATCCGAACGCCGGAGCATTTGAGGGACGCACCGAAGTCACCCAGAGAGGGCGAGCAACACCATTTACTCATCAAACTGGGAATACTGAAGGCGGGCGCTACCCCACCTGCAATTTAATTGTTCGCAAAAACTTGGCCCATTTTCATCAGGCCTATAAAATCCCTTTCAGGGAAGACACAGATTTGGCATTCAGCATATTGGAATCAGGATATCCAATCATTTTTGCCTCTGAACTTGCGGTGGAGCACCCGCCTCTTGAGTCAAGTTATTCCCGTCCATTTATCCTGGCACGACGCTATTATTATGATGGCCTGCTTGCACGAAGATTCCCTTCACGCTATCACAATGAACTGGACGCGCATAAGATTCTTGGTCTGAAAATTCCCCATTTGAAGAGGAAATTATACGCTATCTTTATGCTTTCACAAATAATTTTTCTAACAGGAATTCTTGCTGGGTTTTCAGGAAGTGAAATTATGCTGATTGGGGTTTCATACCTTATAATTTTTGCTGCAACGGCAGCAGGAGGACTGCGCTATGCGAATCTGAAGGAACTCTCATTGAAAGACTGGTTAGTATATTTTTTCCAGCTGCAGCTGCTCCCTTGGGTGATGAGCTATTCACTTTTTCGCGGATGGCTTGATTTCCGCCATGAACCGGAATTCTCTGCTGTCTGATCATAGTTTTAGTGGATTGAATATTTGACAATTTTTAACAAGCAATTCAAAATGAAAAATAAAGTTTTCACTGTTGACTGATCGCAAAAGTTGAACGAAACTTATTTTTAAATTGCTGACAGGTTAACTGACATGGAATTTTGTTCCTAAGAGAAAATTAAATTGAATGAAAACATTAAACTGCATAATTAGAAGTTTATAACTATGTTTGTGACTTATAAACTTTCTGAGAAATCACTAAACAAGCTCCAGAAAAAAGGAATCAGCGAAGCTGCATTGAATGATCTCGCTGAAATGGAGAACCTGGTTTTCTCAAGTCAGGAGACATTCCTTGGCAGGGTCAGGAAACTTTCTCAGGCAAAAGAAATAATGGAAAAAGAGGATGATCTTCTGAAAGCGGCAAAGGGGTTCATGCGGTTAGACCTTTTGATTCCTAACAGAACAATAAGAGAGTGGACAGAAGCTTTGATATTCGCGGTTGTAGTGGCAACCATTGTAAGAACGTATTTTTTCGCACCCTTCCAGATTCCATCAGGCTCGATGCTGCCCACGATACAGATTGGAGATCACATTTTTGCAAGCATGTATACATATGGTTCGCCAATTCCATTTACAGACATCAAGCTTTTTAAAAAGCCAGTTAAACGTGGAGATATTGTTATTTTTCCCTATCCTCAGGATCCTTCAATTGATTACATAAAACGTACCGTCGGTCTTCCCGGAGAAACTCTGGAAATTCGCAACGACCAGGTTTTCATTAATGGAGAACGGCTTGACGAACCTTACGCGTATTTTGAACCAAATGAGAGGAAATCTCGTCAGGCACAGGGATTAGCTGCGGCACCTTCTAGCCGTTACGGGCCTGTTAAGATTCCACAGGGGAAATTATTTGCCATGGGTGATAATCGTTACAACAGCGCAGACAGCAGATTCTGGGGTTTTGTGGATATAGATACTATCACAGGTAAAGGGCAGATAATTTACTGGTCGCATGATCCGAATAAAAGTATTTTCAGCGGATATAGATTTGGAAGGATATTTGATTTCCTTGAATAAAAACATTTTCCGCAAATAACGTACTTTAGTTTATAAATGAAGACTGCAGCAAACTCTCTTTCACGCAATGCACCCTGCTGGTGTGGAAGCGGTAAAAAATTCAAGAAATGCCATCTGGGGAAAGAACAAATCCAGTCTCCTCCTATGCAAGAAAAACCTCAGTTCAGTGACAAGCTGATTTACATTAAAAATGAAGAGCAAATCGAAGGAATACGAAAAAGCAGCCAATTAACAAAAAAACTGCTGGATATGGTTGAGGATCGTATTGCTGAAGGTGTGACAACAAATGAGATTGATCAGTGGGTTCACAGTGAAACTTTGGCTAACGGGGCAATTCCAGCTCCACTTAATTACGGTCACGGTAAAGGCAGACGCAGAATGCCTTTCCCAAAAAGCATCTGTACCTCACCTAACAATGTGATTTGTCATGGAATTCCAAACAATCAGGCTCTGAGTAACGGCGATATTTTGAATGTGGATATTACATGTATTTTAGACGGATATTTTGGCGATGCCAGCAGAATGTTCATAATTGGAGACGTACCGGAAGAAACAAGAAAACTGGTTGAAGTTACCCGAGAATGCCTGAACCTCGGAATTGAGCAGGTTTTTCCCTCAAAAAGGCTTGGAGACATTGGCCATGCTATACAAAACCATGCAGAGAAAAATGGCTTTTCGGTGGTTAGAGATTTTGCAGGACACGGAGTAGGCCTTGAATTTCATGAAGCACCGCAGGTACTTCATTACGGTCAGCCTGGGAAAGGAGAAATGCTGCGTGAGAATATGGTTTTTACAATTGAGCCAATGATTAACATGGGAAGTTATGAATGTAGAATATTGGGTGACGGCTGGACTGCTGTCACAGCAGACGGTTCCTTATCTGCTCAATGGGAACACACTCTGCTGGTAACAGATTCCGGAGCGGAAATTCTGACAGCATGAGTGCTTTTCGAAAAGATAATGCATACTAGATTTAGTGGAAAATATTTTTCAATTTTCTGATTTTTAACAATTGTGACCATTATAGCTTGTGTTAAAGGCTTGCATAATCTAAAATGCAATTGTGTAATTTAAACAATACTTAACAGATTCAAATGGGTACCTGGAATAAACCACCAAAAAATTCCCCCTGGGATAAGGGATCACCACCTCCAGATATAGACGAGCTCCTGAGTAATCTTCAGAACAAATTCAAAATAGGTATGCCAAAAAAAGGCGGGCTGG
>JAKUUF010000011.1 GCA_022448705.1 SAR324 cluster bacterium
AAAGATCAGCAAAAACCTGTATCTCTGGAACAGTTGTTTACCAAACCTCCGCCTCGGTACACAGAAGCATCCTTAGTAAAAAAACTGGAATCAGAAGGTATTGGACGTCCATCCACTTACGCGCCAACAATTTCAACCATACAGGATCGCGGCTATGTGGAATTAACTGCTGAAAAGAAACTGAAACCTACTTCAATTGGTGAAGTTGTTACAGATTTCCTGACAGATCATTTTACAAAAATAGTAAATCTGGGATTCACCGCTGAGATTGAGCGCAACTTTGACCGTATTGCCAAGGGAGATGAAGACTGGGTAGAAATGATGACAGATTTTTATGAGCCTTTTCACCAGAACGTAGTTGAGAAAGATAAATCGGTTTCACGTGCTGAAGTTCTGAAACGCAGGGAACTTGGCACTGACCCTGAAAGCGGTAAACCGGTAAGTGTCAGCATTGGAAGATACGGACCTATGGTTCAAATAGGTACTCGTGAAGATGAAGAAAAACCTCGATTTGCTTCACTTCCGAGCAGTCTTAATTTGAATGATGTAACTCTGGAAGAGGCACTGGAATGTTTTGCACTCCCTCGTGTACTGGGGGAATATGAAAACGGGGAGGAGATTACTGCCAATAACGGACGTTATGGTCCATATGTGAAATTGGGCAAAGATTTTTTCTCAATTCCGAAAGGCGAAGATCCAATGAACATTGAATTGGCACGGGCAGTGGAAATCATACGAGAAGGACTTGAAAGAAAAAATAAAAGAGTAATTCATGATTTTGGTGAGATACAGGTATTGAATGGACGTTATGGTCCATACATTAAGTCCGGAAAAAACAATTATAAAATTCCAAAGGATGTTGAACCCGAAGGGCTTGATGAAGCTTCCTGCAAAAAAATTATTGAAGAAGCTCCTCCAAAAGGCAGTAGAGGGGGGAAAAACAAAGTCTCAAAAAATGTAACTGCCTGATGAATTCGTCAGAACTGATAGTTGAAACCAGACCGGTTGGACCGCTGCAATGCAACTGCACTATTTTAGGAGATCCGGAAAGCAGGAAAGCAATTATTGTCGATCCAGGCGGTGATGCTGAAGTGCTGCTGCAGAGATTGGTTGATCTAAACCTGCAGGTTGAGAGAATCATTCATACACACGCCCATCTGGACCATTTTCTGGCATCCGGAAAAATGAAGGAAGCAACTGGAGCAAATCTGGCCCTGCATAAAGATGATTTTTTTCTTTGGGATAAGCTGGAGGATCAATGCAGGATGTTTGGAATACCTTATGAGCCTGCTCCCCCCCCGGATCAATGGCTGGAGCATGAAGAGGAAATAGAAATTGAAAAGACTATGGGAAAAGCACTGCATACTCCGGGACACACACCTGGCTCGATGTGCTTCTTATTTGACAGTCAAAAACTGCTGATTGCTGGAGATACTCTCTTCCAGGGATCAATTGGACGTACAGATTTGTGGGGAGGGGATTACAGCAAAATCGAGCAGTCAATCCAGGGAGAACTTTATACACTGGATGAAGCAACGAATGTGATTACAGGCCATGGGGAGTCCACTACCATTGGCCGTGAAATGCGTTCTAATAATTTTGTTCGTGCATAAAGCTATGCTCCAGTGCAAGCAATCTTGTCTTGCGGTCCAGTCCTCCAGCGTAGCCTGTCAGGGAGCCGTTTTTACCAATCACACGGTGGCAGGGAATAATGATGGGGATGGGATTGCGTGAATTGGCCTGTCCAATCGCACGTATTGCCCTGGGATTGCGTATAGACTCTGCCTGCTGCAGATAACTCCTTGTTTCACCGTATGGTATGCGGAGCAGTGATTCCCAGGCAGAGCGTTGAAAATCTGTTCCATGGGGTTTCAGTGCCAGATCAAATTTTTGCCTTCTGCCTTCAAAATACTCATCTAACTGTCTGCATGCATCTTTAAGCAAAGTACTAGAGTTTGATATACTGTCTGGTTGGAAATGTTCCGATTCAGGACTTTGCTCAACAAAATCAGCTCTAGTCAGAAAACCCCCAGTTTCACCCATTCTGATTAATCCAATAGGTGACTGGTAATAACAATAATCTTCAATAGAGCGGTCGCTCATATTTTTTTAAGTCAGTGAATTTTCTATATGTTAAATTTCTCAATCAGAAAATCATCATATTCATCAGCTATGACCGCGATGCAGGCAATTATCCATTCAAGTTCTTCCTGGTCCAATCCCTCAACCGGCCTTACATAGCTTAGGATCAGGTGCTTGTTGCGTATGCCGAAACTTACGCCCTTGAGCTTTAATGTACCGTTAAGTTTAAGTACATATTCATTGATTTCCGGGATTGAGTTTGGATATTGAAAAAGGTTGGATGCAACAATAAGTTCTCCGTTTTGGTCCAGGCTGGTGAGGAATATTTGTACTTTTACTGAACCACTGATAATCCACCATTCCTGATTACTGACAAAGGCTTTTTCCGCATCATCATAATTATGCAGAAAATCTGTAATCATGGCGCTATACTTGTTCAAGTATCCTCCATATTACAAAGGTTGAATTGATGGCGGGTGATGCTTATCCCTTGAAGAATCCGCAGTTCAAAATTGGCAGGATTATTTTTTTTCGGGTAGATAATTAAGCAATTGTGCCGCAAACCCGGCAAAGACAAAGGTCAACACTGCACCTGGAATAGTTGCAATGAAAAGAATCCAGGGGTAAAGAAAGAGATATAAAACTTGCTCAGAAATCATTTCGGTTCCTTTTAAATATGTTTATTAATACGGTTTTTAACCGTCTTTATTTCTTTGATTGCAAATTCAACAGCAGACTAATATTATTATTAACAAATCTTCGCAGGAATTTGTCAATATATTTTTTTATAATCTGGTTTTTCAACAATCGTATTATTTATAAGTTAGCGGCACAAATAAGTCAATTTTTCAGAAGATTTATGTATACTTGCTTATCCAGCATAACCGGACAATATTAAAGGTTTTTGGGCTGTATTCATAAATTATGTTAACCTAACTTTTTTATTGAGCTGTAATTCATGGCAGAAAAACAAAATACTCAATTTTCTCCAGTTCAGGATATATTTATTCCGAATATTAAAATCATCGGAGTCGGGGGAGCGGGAGGTAATGTTGTCACACAGATGGCTGAAGAAAATCTTGACCAGGTTGAAACTATCATTTGCAACACAGATATCAAAGCACTCAAGCGGAACAAATCCCACAAAAAGATAGAATTGGGGAGAAAACTGACTCGTGGGATGGGAGCTGGCGCACGTCCGGAAGTAGGTGAAGGAGCCGCTGAAGAAAGCATCTCGGAAATTAGTGAAGCAGTTGACGGGGCAAATATGGTTTTTATTGCGGCTGGTATGGGGGGTGGAACAGGAACAGGAGCTACTCCAACTATTGCACGCATGGCTATGGAAAAGCAAATTCTTACTGTTGGAATTGTAACAATTCCTTTCTCCTTTGAAGGTACAAAAAGAAGGGATTCAGGATTGGCAGGAGTGGAACGTCTCAGGGAATTTACAGATACACTGCTTGTAATTCCAAATGACAAACTTCTTGACGCAAGTACACAGAATACGAGTTTTCTTGAGGCATTTCATATGGTTGATATGGTACTGATCAACGCCATCAGGGGCATTACACTTCTTCTCAGCGGAGTCGGGGATATCAATGTTGACTTTGCGGATGTGCAGACCATTATGAAGGGCATGGGAAAAGCTGTGATCGGTCGAGGTACCGCAAAAGGGAAGGACAGGGCAATCAATGCCGTAGAAGATGCCTTACATGGGTCACTGATGGAAGATACTGACATCCGTGGTGCAAAAGGAATTCTGGTGCACGTTAACGGACCAAAAGACACTAGCGCCTATGAAATTCAGGAAGCAATGTCGCTCATAGAAGACATGGCTGATGAAGATGTTGAACTAATCTGGGGAGCCACCTTCACTGAATCAGCAGGAGATGAGGTTGCCATGACTGTGATTGCAACCGGATTAGCCTGATTATAGGTCACTGCAATTTTTTGAAATTGAAATATCCGGATGATTCAAGATGAGCAGAACCCCGATCAAGATCTTTCGGACAGACAACGGTCCCTGCCCTTATCTCGAAAAAGGAAACTGGCAGAATATTTCTTTCCAGACAAGTAAACTACCACCAGATGGATACACCTCCCTGCTGAATCAGGGTTTTCGACGAAGTGGACTCACCATTTACCACCCTGTTTGTTCCAGTTGCAAGGAATGCATTCCAATACGTATAGATGCACTTAATTTCATTAAAAACAAGGGGCAGCGCCGTACATGGAGAAAAAACAATGATCTCCGTGTTGAACATCATGCGGCCGAATTTAAGCAGGAAGATTTTGCTCTTTACAGTCGTTATCAGCATGAGTGGCACAAAACAGATGTCCGGGTTAAGGAGGACGAGTATCTTGATTTTTTGATAGACTCACCAGTACCTACTGAAATTCTGCGCTATTACCTAGGAGAGAAGCTGATTGGTCTGGGATGGGTTGATCGTCTGCCGGAGCTTCTAAGTTCAGTTTATTTTGTTTTTGATCCGGATTATGTTTCTAGAAGACTGGGAGTTTTTTCTCTTCTTTATGAAATAGAGTATGCACGTAGTCTTGATATCCGGTGGCTATACCTGGGATATTGGGTCAAAAGCTCTGCCAAGATGAAATACAAGGCAGATTATCAGCCTGCGGAATTGCTGCATGATTCCAAATGGATCCCTTTCAATTCATACCCGTCAAAAGACTTAACAGGTTCCACATCAGAAAATGAATAATACCAGCAAGGAATTTACGCACATCAGAAAGAATGATCTTCCCAGCATGGTTGATGTTTCAGATAAATCTGTTACTGAACGTAAAGCTGTAGCCATGGCACGTATTCATCTGGGACATGAACTTGCAGAATTGCTGAAAAAATCCGGAAGCACAAAAAAAGGTCCGGTTTTGCAGACAGCAGTAATTGGGGGAATTCAGGGCGGAAAGCGTACATCTGAACTGATACCGATGTGTCACCCGCTGCCACTCTCCTCGATGGATGTGGATATTGAATTGGAAGGGGAATATGCCTTAATAAAGGCAACAGCAAAAACCACTGCACGTACAGGAGTTGAGATGGAGGCTCTCACAGCGGCCTCTGTTGCGGCTCTGACATTCTACGATATGTGCAAGTCAGTCACAAAAAGTATGAAAATTGAGTCTGTATGTCTTCTGGAAAAAACTGGCGGGAAATCCGGTGACTACCGGGGCAAGAATTAAGAACTGAATAAATAACAATTACTTTGGGTTAATTCTGGAAAGAAACAGGCTGTCCAAGGTTGTCTGAAAGCAAACTTGCCAGGCAATTGTAAAATTCTTCCTGTTCAGCACGTGCGAACCAGATGTCCTGATCAGATAAAAATTGAAAATGCCATGCCCTTGAATTACCTGCAAGCCAGATTTCCTTAATCGCGCGCTGAGTGTTTATTACAACTTTTTTCCCGCTGCTTTCAAAGTTAAGCATCAGCTTGTCCGGCGTGTGGTCGTAGTCGATATCATCTTCGTATTCGTCCAGTTTATCCTCCACTTTCTGAAACAATTCCTCAACTCTCTTCAAGTATTCTTTATTTTCCATCTTTTTTATTGCGGGCAGCTCAATGATGAGAAAAAATGTAAGACGGTATGTATCGTATTACCTGTGGTTTGATAGTCAATACAAAAACATTTTCTTTAAATTTGCGTTTTCAGCACTTTGTTTTCAAAATGAGTTGATTTATTACCGTCGAGCATCAGCTTTAACCAATAATTAATATGCAAATGAAAACTTTCTTCAAATTAATTCTGATTTTTTGTTTTTTGACAATTGGCCCTGCTTCAGTAAGTGCACAAGCACTTGAAAATACTGATTCACGATATCCTGAACGCAAGTACAGGCGGTTTCTTCTTCCAAACAAAATGAAAGTTATGCTGATTTCAGATAGAACTTTGCAGCGCGGGGCGGCTTCAATGACCGTCGCAGTAGGTTCAATGAGTGATCCTGAGAATCGCTATGGCATGGCACATTTTCTGGAACACATGCTTTTTCTGGGAACAGAGAAATACCCTGAGGAGGGCAGCTACCAGAAGTTCGTCTCGATAAATGACGGATTCAGCAATGCCTACACTGCAGATGACCGTACCAACTACCATTTTGAGATTGCTCCGGATTATTTAGAGGAAGGTCTGGACCGGTTTTCACAATTCTTCCTGGGGCCGTTATTTAATCAGGAACTGATTGAAAGAGAGCTTAAAGCTGTGAATTCAGAACACTCCAAAAATATTCCTAATGATTTCCGCAGAATCAGGCAGGTGAAACGCAAAGCTTTTGTGGAAAGTCATCCTGCCAGGAATTTTGCTACCGGTACACTCGAAACTCTGGCAGACGTTACCAGGGAAGAATTGCTGGCTTTTTACAATAGCCATTATTCAAGTAACCGCATGATGCTCGCCGTTGCAGGACCTCAGGACCTGGATACTCTTCAGGATTGGGTGGTACCAAGATTTGTTTCAGTAAAGAACCTTAACCTGAAGCAAATAAGGTTTTCACCGAAATACATGAATTCCGGTACTCGTTTTCGTCTGATGCGAGTTAAGACTATCAAGGACACGAGATCCCTGACACTGATGTTTGCATTACCAAAAACACTTCATTATTACAAAAGCCAGCCACTGGGCATGTTGGGTTTTCTGCTGGGGCATGAAGGCAAAGGCAGCTTGCTTTCACTGCTGAAAAGAGAAAATCTTGCAACAGGACTTTCTGCAGGAGGTGGAGAATCCAATAATTCATTTTCCAGTTTTGAAGTAAAAATTCAACTCACACCTAAAGGTCTCCGCAATTATAAGAAAATTATCCGAAATGTTTTCCAATATCTCAGCCTGCTTCGTAAATCCGGATTACCTCACTATGTTTATGACGAGGTGAAACGGATGTCGGAGCTTGACTACAGGTTTGCGGAAAAACCCGAAGGTACCTCTCTGGTCAATGTTTTTTCAACGCTAATGATGTATTACCCTTTTCGAACAGTGGAAATTGCTCCATACATGATTACAGAGTTCAAACCAAGGATATTTGACAGCATGCTTTACAGTTTAAGTCCAAATAATATGCTTGCTGTATTGGCGGCTCGTGATGTAAAAACCAGTATGAAGGAAGAATTTTATGGAGTTGAATATGCGTTGACTTACACTGATCCTGAATTGGTTAAGAAATGGCGTAATGCCAAAACTAATAATGCCCTGAAACTTCCGGAATCAAACATTTTCCTTCCGGAGAGCCTTGATATACTTCCTTACAAAGGCAGGATACAGTTGACTCATCAAACGCTGAAAGGACTTGAGCAGGAAGGGTTAAGCCCGGGATTGCTGAAAAGATTAGAATCATTAAAAGGTAAATTTTGGAGCTCTCTGGATGAAATTTTGAGCTCTGTTGACGCTGCTTCTGGAACAGAAAATTCTGATGAGTTGCGTGAAGTATTACGAAAACATGTTCTTGGAGACCCTCAGGTTTTACAGGATGATCAGCATGGAAAAATCTGGTTCCAGCAGGATTTTCGTTTTGAAACTCCAAAAGCACATCTGACATTCCGGATAAACACACCTCAAGTTTATTCTTCACCTCGAAACGCTGTATTATCTCAGCTTTATACAGATGCCATCAGTGAAGGGCTGAATGAATTCGGATATCCTGTCAGGCTGGCTGGTTTGGAATATAGTATCAATGTGAACAAAAAAGGCATAATTCTGACTTTCAGCGGATATTCAGACAGAATACTTGAACTGATAAAAAAAGTATCAGGCCGCTTAAAGGAAATAACCATCGACAAAAAAACCTTCAATACTCTCAAGGAAGTTCGAGCACGCCGTTACCAGAATTTTCATTTTCAGCAGCCATTTCAGCAGGCATTTTATTACAGGAGTCTGCTGCTGGAAGGGAGGAAATTTTCCATCATGGATTATGAAAAGGCGATTAAGAAAATAAGTCTGAATGATGTGAAAAAATTTGCAGACAAAATTTATGAACGAATTTATATTGAGGGGTTTGCTTACGGAAATCTGCGCCAGGAACCTGTAATTGAAGCCGCAAAAGTTTTAAGACAAAAACTTGCAGGAAAACCGCTGCCTGAAGCAGAACGTTTCCGCGAAAGTGTTATACAGGTTCCATCTGGTAAATCACACGCTTTCACTCGTAAAATGCAGGTTGAAAATTCGGCACTGGTTTTGGAAACTCAGATTGGACAGCTAAGTCCTGAACTTCAGGGGGCATTACTTGTGATAGACAACCTGATTCAGCCTCAGTTTTATAATGAACTCAGAACAAGTCAACAGTTGGGATACATAGTCAATTCAGGCATGACATTATTGGAGAAAACTTTGGGTTTAATATTTATGGTTCAATCCGGTGAATACGATGCCGAAATCCTGGAAAAAAGGATCGATGTTTTTCTTTTGAACTTTTTTGAATCATTAAAGGAACTTTCCGAAGAAGAATTTTCTAAAATTAAAAAATCAGTTCTGCATAGTAAATTGCAGAAAAGCACTTCTGTATCTGGTGAAGCCGAAAGGTTGTTTACTATCGCCTTTGAACGAAACGCTGAGTTTGATTTAAACAGTGAAAACATTAAAGCAATCGAACAACTTAAGATGGAGGATATTATTCAAGCTGTTGACAGTTATTTGCTGCCTTCAAGACAACGCAGACTGATTTTAAGAATGAGTGGGAAAAATCATCCCGAAGGAGAATCAGAGGGAGAACCGATTTATTCTATAGCTGAATTCAAAAAGCTTTATACATGTCCGGAAAATTGTCTGCCTTAATCAAGGAACAAAACTGACTTTTAAAGCAGGAATCTTGAAATTAAAAAGAAAGTATTCAGTTAATTTATTTCAAGGGATGCAGCATATAATTCTTTTAGGCAAGCAAGCGTGCTGAAAGTTTGTTTTTTGTGGTATGAAGTTTGCGAGTACTTTTTTGGAAGGAAATTATTGATTACAACATTAAAATATTTCTGGGAAATGAGTACTGAAAACCGGGTTAACCTGGAGTTGGACCAGCACAGGCGTATTGGGATCAAAGATGTAATAAGTATGCTGAAAGGTCTGCGCAGCGAAGCTGTTATCAAGATCGTTCAGGCATCTGAGGTGTCTGAAAACGCACAGGAACCTGATATCAATAATGAAAGCAGCAACAAGGCTCAGCATAACATTTCAACTCAGGACTCATTTAAAAAATCACCAGCGGTCAAAGGTAACATGAATTTACCCCAAATTCGTGAATTGAACGAAATTGCTGCACTGCTTAGAAGCATGGATATGCAGCAAAGACAGCTTTCTTCCTAGATTATCCCTAGTAGTTTAAGCCGTTTCCTGTAGGAACTCACAGCCCTTTCAGGAATTGTCAGTCCTGCTTCACTTGCTGTTCCGCAAAGTTTTTTAGCAGATGCGAGTGGTTGTTCACGCAAAATTTCAAATAAAAAACTCAGACTCTCACTGTCAAGATTCCTGTGGGGAGGTTCTGCAATTTCTTCAATTGCATCAATGCTGGTATTATATGCCTGAGCAATTTCCCGCCAGTTATTGTCATTAAGTAGTTCCCTTATTTCTCCCTTTTCCACTAGACTGATTTGATCAAGTCTTCTTGGAACTGTTACTCCACGTTGGTTGCACCATCGTCTTAATGTTTTTTCTGTTACTCCTGCGTCGGAGCAGATATCTTCTACTGATTCTCCCGCCTCAATTCTTCCAACCAGTAGTTCACGTTCTGAATCAGTGAAGCGGTGACTTTTTGCAGTCTTTTTTTGCTGATTTTCTGATGCAAGTTCCCTGGCAACTGCCTTAACAGCAGAAATTTTCAAACCAAATTTTTCTGCTACTTCAGCAATTTTTTTGCCCTTATCAAGTTCAATTGCGACCTGTATGTTTATTAATTCATGATTAATTTTTTGAGTTGATGTTGACATTAGAAACAGTCTCAAAAACAGAAAGAATTTTTAATGTATAACTGAACCATTTAAATAAAATCTTTTTCTATACATGGTCAAGACCTTCTTGACAAGATGTCCTTCCTTTGCGATGCTGAGAACACGTTTTATAGAAAAACAGCTTATGAAAAAAGTATTTTCCTGATGCATAGTTATACTGATTAAAAATTTCAATTTTTGAGCAATAAATTAATCTGTTTTATGGAGTAAGAGTTATGGAGGAAAGTTATAATTCGATAGTAGAATTTCGCATAATTCCGGAGTGTCTTGAAAAAATAAGCGAGGACAGTAAGGTTTGGCTGGCAGTAGCAATATCCAATATCCTTATTTCAGATAAGCAGCTTGCTCCAGAAGAGAAAGGGTACTTCAAAGACGCGGTAATGATGGTTGAAAATGAAGACTTGCAGAAACAATTGCTTGAAGCAATGAAAAATCGTGAAATATTGGAAATGGGTGATTTGACCGATGACCGTGAGTTTGCCGGACATTTTTTCTTCTTCTTGGGGATGCTGATTGCAGCAGATGGCAAGATAAAAAATTCTGAAGTAAAAATGCTTTCAAAAATTTGCGGAAAGCTTGGGTTCCCTCCTGATTCTTCAAGAATGGTACTGAGCTGGGTTTCTGAATTGATCAAGCTCAACAATGATAGAAACAAGATAATTGAAGAACTTAAAGAATTAAAACCAGTTTTTGTATAATTATAATTAAGTAAATTCCAATTAATCATAAATATTCTGGTGAATTTTGAATGTCCCTTTTAATTTGTTTACCCGACTCATTCCACCCCCAATCATTAAGTAATGCCTTAAAATCACTTGATCCGGAGCTTCATATTGAGATTGGTCCGGAGAATGTTAAAAATCCTTCAGCAGTTGAATTTGCTGTAGACTGGAAAAATCCTGAAGGGCACTTACTCAATTACCCAAATTTGAAAGCTATTTCATCTTACGGGCATGGAGTAGATAATTTATTATCTGACACTAAACTACCGCATGGGATACCCATTGTACGTTTAAAAGATGAAACAATGGCTAACTTGATGAGTGAGTATTTACTGGCTGTTGTACTTCTCCAGCGGAGGCAGTTCCTGGAGTACGCGAAGAACCCGGAATTTAGTGAATGGGGGACTTCTATATATCATCCAGGCAATCAAATCGGAATTCTTGGTCTTGGTTATCTGGGGCAGGCATCTGCAAAAGTGTTTTTGAACATGGGTTTTAATGTTGCCGGATGGAGCAGAAGAATGAAACAAATTGATGGAATAAGTTGTTTTTCAAACACCGAAGGTCTCACAAAAATGCTCACACAAACTGATTATCTTATCAATTTGCTGCCGAATACTTCTGCCACTCAGGATTTGTTGAATTATCAAACCCTAAGTACGCTCAAAAGAGGGGCATATGTTATTAATGTCGGTCGTGGACAAACACTTGTTGATGAAGACCTGATTGCCTTATTGGATAATGGACATCTGTCCGGAGCCTGTCTTGATGTATTCCGGACTGAACCACTGCCTGCAGATCATCAATTTCGGAATCACAATAAAATACTTATCACGCCACACAATTCCAGCACTACTCAAGCAGAGTCTGCTGCTACGCAAATTCTTGAAAATTATAGAAGAGCTATATCCGGGAAAAAACTTTTGCACCTGGTTGACATGAAACATGGCTATTGATCCATGAATCTTCACTTAATTTCTGCTAACTCTGCAGTCTGTTTTTTGTTCTGTACATTCAGCAGTATATGGTTGATTTCCTGTGGTATGCGGACGGCACCGGTTTTTATTCCGGAAGAAAAAGCAAAACAAACAATTATGGACTTAAAAGTTCAGCAACGTGATAATCGTGTCCGCTTATCTTGGAAAATAAACCAAACTGAAAGAATTAACAGACTGAAGAAGTTTGATGCGGAATTGGGAGAGAGAGATTATTTTCTTATTCATCAAAAGCTAATTAAGCTTGATTGCAGGGCTTGTGAGCCAACGGAATTGCCTGATTTAAAAGTGATGATTCCCAGCGATTCATTGATTCAGGATGGCAATCAGGTTTTTTATTATCTGCAATTTCCTGAAAACGGTTTAAATTTCCATTCCTATCAGATTAGTCACTTTGGACCTGATGATGAAATATTTTCAAAGTCACAATCTGTAAGATTGAGAAGGAGTAATGTTTTTCCTAAGCTTCCTGTACCAGAACTGGAAATTGTTCAAGTAGAAGATCAAAGTCAAATTTTAAGATTCCCTTTTGGCAAAGTTGTACAGCATAAAAAAATTGAGATTGCTGATGGACTTAAAATTGAACAACTGAATGAAACAGAAAAAAAAGAGAAATCTGAAGAAATTCCTGTACAAATTCAGCCTCAAACAGAATTTAGGTCATTTACTTTAAGAATTTCATGGCCTCGGCTTTTAAATCAAAGTTTGAAGGGCCTTACAGGTAAGGGAGATTATTTTGAGGGACAGGAATTATACCGAAATCATCTTTACCGTACAATAAATAGAGAAAGGTGGCCGGAAACACCAATTAACATTAAATCTGCCTCAGACAACTATTTCCTGGACATACTTAAAATGCAAATTACTCCTCTAAACCCGCCTCTTTCAGCAGATACTCATCCGGATATATTCCCCCCACGAATCCCGTTTTATATTGATTTATCAGTCAAATATGTAGATACTTGGCATTATAAACTGCGGTTAGTTGATCGTTTCGGAAATGAAAGTAAAGCATCAGAAACTGTCAGCTTTGATTTGCCCAAATCTACAATTTTCGCGAAGAATTTTGGTAAAAAGATTTTGGTTCCTCACACTGATTGACCTGTGAGAAATATTTATTGTTTCTTAATTGTACTGTTAATTCTACTGACTGCCGGTTGTAGTGAAAACGGTAAGAATGTACAGGAATTTCTGCTCACCAGCGAAAATGTGCACATTTATATAGATCAGCAAAAGAAAATTGTTGATTCTGAACAGGAAAATGCACCTGCACATTACAATCTAGCAAGATCTTACTATTTCATCAAAGAATACGAAAAAGCAGAACATCATGCTCGTAAAGCCACGCGATATGATCCGCTTAATGCGGGTTATTATGAGCTACTTGGAAGCTTGGCTTTTGCGCTTGAGCGCTATGGCGACGCCATCACGGAGTTAGCGACTTCGGTTAGAATTGCTCCCGAACGGGTTTCAGTTTATCTGAAACTAGCTGCAACATACGAAAAAATAGATGATGATGGTCGAGCTGTTTCATCCCTGGTTCAGGCCCTGCAGATAGATAGGTATTATGTTGAAGCCCTTTACCATCTGGCTCGAATATATTTGCGGCAGCGAGAATTTGAAGGTTCATTGCGCACACTTGAAACTTTACTGAAACTGGAGCCGCAAAATAAACAAGCAATGTTGATGAGAATTCAGACATATTCCCTCCAAGGAAGCTATTATTACGCACAAACCCTGGCAGAAGAAATGCTGAATCAATTTCCTGATTACGCTCCAGTCAGGCGGGAGTTACTAAGGATAAAATTTGCTCAGCAGCAATGGCCTGAGGCCCAAGCCATGCTGGCCCAGCTCAAAGCTAAAAATACCCTCTCCCCTGAAGATCAGCTTATTGAAGCATATCTGCTAATACATCAGAAACAGGAGAATGAAGCCCGTCAGCGCTTTGAATCCATTCTTGAGAATAACCCCAAAAATGTGGATGCGATCATGGGATTAGCAGTACAGCTGCTGCGAAAAGGATTTTTGGAGGATTCACTCAGCTGGCTCAATCGTGGACTGGAAATCAACCCTCGTCAGTCTAAAGCGCATTATCTGCGTGCATCAATATTATTTCGACAAGGTGATTATTTGCAGGGGGACCTTGCTATCGCAAGGGCATTGGAATTAGACCCGGCCAATCCATCATTCCAGCTGCTGTTTTTACGCAGACAACTGATGCAGGGAGAGCTGGCAGTGGTTGAAAAACAATTAAAGAGAATTCAGGAAAAACATCCGCTTAATACAGAGGCTTTGCTGCTTCAGGCAGATTTGTATAAAAACCGAGGTAACACAGATGAATCTGAGAAATTACTTAGACAAGCAATCCTGGTTCAGGATTCACCGTCTATTCATTTTTCCCTGGCAAGGGTACTTTTTCAGCAAAACAAGTATCGATCGGTTTTGGAAGTTACAACACCTTTAATGGATGTATTGTCAGGTAATTGGGAAGTTATCTATTTGCATGCGTTGACGTTAAGTCGTTTGGAAAAATACGAAGAGGCGCTACTGATAAGTCAGCCGTTTCTGAATAGAAAAGAGAGTCAAGGTTATGCCCATAGGCTGGTTGGAGATTTACTGCGTTACAAAGGTAACGAGCAGGACGCACAAAAAGTTTATCGAGAGGGGCTTGAGCAGTTCCCGGGGCACCTGTTTCTGGTGGACGGGTTAAGTGCATCATTAATGATTACTGAAAATTGGGAACAGCTACAGGAACTGTTGGAAACGACTTTGGAGCAAAGTCAGCGACTTGAAGGAAATCCTCCAATACAGCTTATTTTTCTGGACAGATTGGCAGTTACCTATGAGCGTCTGCAGAAGACAGAAAAAAAACTTCAAATTTTAAGGGAATATCATCAAAATAATGATCCACTAACAGCTGCACAATTGAACTCTTTGGAAGAGCAACTTTTGTTTCCTGTTTCATTGCCCTCTCTTGAAAAAGCACTTTCTCCAATATTGCTTCCTTAAGTTATAAGTAAAAAAAACCATAAAATTTTACCGAATGGACATAAACAAGAAAAAAAACAGAAAACAAATATCTGCCTTTCATGCTGCTGAAGTAATTTCACTCGATCTGTCGTTGCTGCGAGGTAAGAAATTTTCTACTTATTTTGATGATTCAGAGGTAAAGGGTCTATTATCTGCGGATGATGTAGAAAAAGAGGTTCAGCAATTGAAGAGAATTGATGTTGATTCATATATTCAAAGAGTTGTTAATCCCTCTGAATCAAAAAAGAGGCCTAGTGCCCCTGAAATAATACAGCAGTTAGGGAGTAAAATAATTGCTGAGGAAACAGATGGACCTTTATACACAGCCGAAATTGAAATTATGATTTCAGATCAAACCCGCAGGCTGGGATTTATTGCTCAGAATCACAAAATCCAAAACGGTGTCTGGTATCCAGCCCATCACCGTAAAGCTGCGGAGCAAATACGCTTTTTTGCATCTCACAGTATTCCTCTGGTTACATTTATGGATACACCTGGAGCAGCTGCAGATGCAGAAGCAAATCTGGAGAATCAGTCTCACAGCATTTCATTTTTGATCAGCGAGATGGCAAACCTGCAGCTGCCTGTTATAGGGATTGTCTTCGGAGGAGGATACAGCGGTGGAGCAATTCCTCTTGCTACAGCCAATATACTTCTTTCTGTCAGAGAGGGAGTATTTAACACAATACATCCAAAAGGATTAAGCAACATTGCTCGTAAATATGATCTTTCCTGGCAGGAGTCTGCAAAACACATCGGTGTTTCAGCATATGAACTCCAGTCTCAAGGATATTTTGACGGCATTATAGACTACTCATATGACCAGCCTCAAAAAGTAAAAAATATCAAGGATGCTATTGTAAGTTCGGTTGAAACCACAGAAAAAAATTCCTGCAAATTTTTGTATGAAAATGATTTCTTCTTCGATCATTATCGAGACAGTATTTACCACTATCTCAATCCATCAAAACTATTAATTGAAAGTAACCGTGCAACAGATCGTTCACCTACCGGAACATTAAATATATTTGGTGATGTTTACCGATTTATGCGTTACCTGAAATTACGCCAGCGTATTGTAAGCCGCTCCATAGACAGTTATTCACGATTGAGTGCCCGTAAAACTCCAGTCGGGAAATTACAGGAACGCTTAAAAACAGAAAGACAGGAAAAGTTTAAACAATGGTACAAGTCTCCCTTGGAGGTTCGTTACCAGGAAAAACTTAACAAGCGGTTTGAGCAGTTCGTTAGTTCAAGGGAGGATCGAGAAAAAGAACGAGGGAAATTTGTTGCATTTTTTATTGGCGATCCACGTGAGAATTACCAGAAATCCATAGATGATCTGACGCTGGAAATTCTTTTACACCTATATAATTACTGGATGGACAGTACATCAGAGAACCTGAAGGAATTAAATCAACAACTTAGCAAATCAACTCTCCATGATCATCCGCCGCCTAACCCTGATTTGCTGGATTTGCTGAGAACCACTGAGATATATCAAAGTTTTCAGAACAATTATCAGAACATTCTTCTTTTTGATTTACTTTACAATCAGGTAATTGAGGCGCTTCCGACAATAGCCAATGAATTGAAAGGGACAAATCAAATTTCACAGAAATCTGTGGAACAGCTCTTTGAGCAAACTGTAGAAGGAGCAATAAAGGAATTTGAAAAAAATTCTGTGCATCATGAAAGCAAAAACCTGAGGTCACAGTTTTTCAAGTGGCTTGCCAGTTTTATTGAACGTAAGGACTGTGATGAAGTTTTGGGTACCATCAGTGAATGGAAAAAGGTTGTTTTTCCCAGAATGAGTCCTCCACTTTTTGGGGTTGTGAGATATTATTTTTCCGGATTGCTGCCTTCATTATATGCTGCACAACAGAACAAGGGTCGTTTTCAGGGAAAAATAACACCACGCAATATTGGCATAAAAGATTTTTGGAATCGTCTGGATCAATCATATAAAGATCTGTTGATCCAGAATCTTTTGAGGGAGTACAAACGCAGTGTTATCTCTCCCAAAAAAATAATCGAGCATTTTTTCAAAGATTTTAAAGAACTTTACTCGGACAGGATTACTTCCAATCCTGTTAAGTTCCCTGGTTTCAGGGACGCTATTGAAGATGCATTAGAAAATGGGGTTGTCCCATGCGGCGTGATAACTGGTTTTGGAACTTTTACCGGTGAAGAAAATTCTGATTCTTCTAAAAGCAAAAAATCAAAATCAAAAAAACTCAAAGCAGACTATCGTGTAGGACTGGTTATAAGTAATGTTGAGTTTCAGGCCGGTTCTTTCGACATGGCAAGCTGTGAAAAAGTTTGCAGACTGCTGGATGACTGTGCACGATTGAAATTGCCTGTTATCTTTTTTATTTCTTCAGCAGGCATGCAAACCAAAGAAGGCGGGGGCTCATTATTTTCCATGGCCGTCATAAATGAACGTATAACGCGTTTTGTGAAGGATTTGGATCTTCCGGTGGTGTGTTTTGGATTTCGTGACTGTACCGGAGGGGCGCAGGCAAGTTTTGTAACCCATCTGCTTGCCAAAACTTACTATTTTTCCGGCGCGCAAATACCCTTTGCAGGTCAGCTTGTAGTGGAAAGTCATCTGCCGGCGCATTCCACATTATCAAATTACTTGTCTAATAATCCGGGAACAATGGATGCTCTTGTAAAAAATCCGTTTGACAAGGGGATTGATAAAAAGCTGCAGGAGATTGATCCTCAAATTCCTGTTGCTCAATTCTCAGTTGAGGAAGTAATTTCTCGTGTTTTGTCTGGAGAGTACCAGATATCTGTGGACGAGGAAGTTAAAGCATATTCCACGCAGGAAAATTTACATACAGCTGAGATCAAGCGTATTTTGATTCATGCCCGTGGATGCACTGCTTCCCGTCTGATTCGAGGATCACAAGACGCGGGAATGGAAGTGGTGCTGGTGGCGTCTGACCCGGATATGGAAAGTTATCCAGCCACTTTGCTCAGTGAAAAAGACCACCTTGTATGCATTGGCGGTGAAACCCCACAGGACAGTTATTTAAATGGAATGAGCGTGATCAGAATTGCAGAACAGGAAGAAGTCGACGCAATTCATCCAGGAATCGGGTTTTTATCGGAGTCTCCTCATTATGCCCGTATATGCCGTGAACATGGTTTCAATTTTGTAGGGCCGCGTGCTGTAAATATGGACAGAATGGGAAACAAGTCAAACGCTATCGCGACTGCAAGGAATCTAAACATACCTGTTGTTCCAGGCAGTGAAGGTGCCTTGATGGACCCTGCACATGCGATGATCGTAGCTTCAGAAATTGGATTCCCAGTGTTAATAAAAGCTGCACATGGAGGAGGAGGAAAAGGAATTGAGGTAGTTAAAGATGCTGAGAAATTTCAATCTACTTTCACTCGAATGTCTCAGGAGGCTTTAAGTGCATTTGGTAACGGCGATTTATATCTGGAAAAATACATTGGCTCAATGCGCCACCTTGAGGTTCAGATAATCAGGGATATGCATGGTAATTCAAAATTGTTTGGCATTCGTGATTGTTCGATTCAGCGCAACTATCAGAAACTTATCGAAGAAACTGCATCAGGAATTCCAAATAAAATCAGGGAGCAGCTATACAGTTTTTCAGAAAAATTAATTGAGGAGATCGATTACATAGGTGCAGGAACAGTAGAATTTATCTACGATTTGATTGGGAAAAAAGTTTATTTTATGGAAATGAATACACGTCTTCAGGTTGAACACCCCGTCTCTGAAATGGTATCCGGAGTGGACCTGGTACGTCAGCAATTTGAAGTAGCGCAAGGAAACAACATAAGCAATTTGGATTTTAAGCTCAACGGGCATGCTATTGAATTGCGGGTGATTGCCGAGAAAGTTGAGCTAGATGAGAATGGGGAGTTATTATTTGTTCCGGATCCAGGTCATGTGACAGAAGTTTATTTTCCGGAAAAATCAAATGTTAGGGTTATTCAAACAATTACCTCCGGATCAATGGTTTCACCATTTTATGACAGCCTTGTGGCTCAAATAGTATGCTGGGGCAGATCACGAAGTGATGCCATCACTCGTTTAGTTGATTATTTAAAACGGGTGAAAATTCATGGAGTTTCAACCAACCTTGCTTTGAACCGAGCAATTTTGCAGGATGCGTCTTTTAAGAAGGGTAGTTTCAGTACAGGATTCCTTGCTGATTTCTTTAAGCGAATTGACTCTCAGAAACTTTTGAGTGAAGCTCTTAATGATTCCGGAGAATTAAATAAATCTGTGGATAAAAAGTCCATCAAACTGGAAGGTTCTAATGAGCTCAAAGTACTTTCCCCTCAAATGGGAGGCTTCTATCGTGCACCATCACAGGATGATGAGCCGTTTGTAAGTGAAGGTCAGATCATTGATGTAAACCAAACACTTTGCCTGATTGAATCGATGAAAGTCTTCACAGAGTTAACACTTGCAGACTATAAAAGTACAGATGGAAACACTTTATTCCCCGATGATGTTAAATACAAAGTGACGAAAGTTATTGCAGAGGACAAAAACACTGTCAACCAGGGCGATTTACTTTTTGTGATGCTGCCTGTAGTTGCATGATAATCTGCAAATTGTCATGAGCCAGCCATTAGAAATTGCTGCAAATTATCCTCCTCCTGCCGGATTAGAACAAATTCTTCATCCGGTCTCTTCTGACATTGAGAATCTCGAGTCTCAGATAATTAGTGATATAAAAACCGACATTCCTTTGCTCAATAATGTGACTGAACATATTATTGGTTCTGGTGGAAAGCGCCTGCGCCCAACATTGGTTCTCTTAGGAGCTGAAATGTTTTCAGGGGTCAACGAACAGGTAATTCAGGCTGCAAAGGTAATTGAGTACTTACATACTGCAACACTTCTTCACGATGATGTAGTTGATGGAGCAGAAACCAGAAGGGCGAGGCAGACCGTATGCAGAATTTGGGGAAATGAAGCAAGTGTACTTTCAGGAGATTATTTGTTTGCAATGGCTTTTTACCAACTGACCAAAATGAGAAACGCAGAAGTTTTGAGGCTGATGTCGGATACAACTACAAGGATGGCACGTGGAGAATTATTGCAGTTGACTCGTTCGTTTGAGGCAAGTGATGAAGAAGAATATTTGGAAATAATCATAAACAAAACCGCATGTCTTTTTGCTGCAGCAATCAAAACAGGGGCCTTACTGGCCGGCGGCTCACAAGATTCTGCTGATCAGTTATATGAATACGGTATGGCTTTAGGTATTGCTTTCCAGATTGTTGATGATGCTCTTGATTATACTGATGAGAATAAAACCGGGAAACCTGTTGGAGGAGACTTGCAGGAACGAAAAATTACTTTGCCTTTGGGTCAGTTGCTTGAAAAAGCAAATGATTCAGACAGGAGAAGACTGGACCAGATTTTAACTAATCAGGAGATTGAAAAACCTCAGATTGAGGAAGTGCTCAATATGATGAAAAATTATGACTCCATCCAGTACACTTTGGATTGCTCCAGGAAGTATGTTTTTAAGGCCCAGCGCAGTTTAGAAAAATTTCCGGAATCAAGTCTGCGTCAAACCCTTTTTGAATTAGCTGATTTTATTGTCTCAAGGGAGGTTTGAATCAGCTGATTTTTTCCTATTTTTCCTCTGTTGAAACTGAGTGGCGACTGTACAAGTCTCTCCAGCGAATAGCACGGCGAGAGGCCTCGCTTAGTGATACCAGGATATCCTGAATTTTCAGAGGTTTTTCAAAGAAATCATATGCTCCCCCCTGCATGCATTGAATGACTCGAGGCAGGGTACTGTGTGATGTCATTACAAAAATCTGCATCAGGGAGTTCATTTTTTTAATTTCCATTAACAATTCCACGCCACTCATTTCACCCATCATAATATCAGTTATCACAACGTGAAAGAAACTTCGCTGCAGTGTATTCAAAGCTTCCTCAGCGCTTTTGGCGGTGTTTACGTGATAGCCTTCTTTCTCTAGTGACTGTCGGAGAACCAAAAGGATGTTTTCATCATCATCCACCACCAGAATACTTAATTTAGATTCAGTTGTTTTTCCCATGGGGTGTTTTTCAGATTAATGTTAGTTTACTGCTTCTGTCAGCGATCTTAAAAACCCTACGCGGTCTTGAGCCGTCATTGCAGCATTCCCAACCAGGGCTGCGTCACATGGAATTTTTAAAATTCTTTTGACGTCTTCCGGAGAATTGATACAACTTGCACTTATCAAAAGTTTTCCCGGCTGTCTCTTCCATGTTCTTAATTCAGGATAGCGTTCCCACCATTCTGAAATGACCTCAATGCTTCCTTTATCGTATGTTTCAGTAGGGTCTTCCGGAATTGCTGCGATAGGTCGGTTGTTTATCATCAATATGTCCGGATTAATAGCAAGTGCTCTCGGGAGTTCATTTTCAACAGAGCATTCCACAACTGCTTCAAGACCAATATTTTCAGCTTCTGTTACAATTTTTTCCAATTCTGTTTGGTTAAAATAATAAGCCAGAATCAATGCTGCGCTTGCTCCCCGCAGCCGGCCTTCCAAAAGTTGATAAGAGTTAATTATGAACTCTTTATGCATCAAGGGCAAAGTGGTCGCTCTTGATACCTTTTCAAGAATTCCCAGAGAGCCGCCAAACCAGCTTTGATCGGTCAAAACAGAAATTGCTTTAGCGCCTCCATGCTCAAATTCTTTTACTATAGTTTCAGTTTCAAGTTGCTCTACATTTATGCGTCCAGGTGCTCTGGATTTCACTTCCAGTATCAGAGAAATAGGCTCTCCAGGATTGCGGATTAACCGTTTGCGAAAATCCGGAGCTTTTTCAAGATTGTTCACCTCAGCGCGCAGATGATCTTCATTTATTTCTATTTGGCGCTTTGAAACCTCGTTTTGCTTTAGTTCACGCAATTTGTCTAAAAAAGTTCTCACAGCAATTCAATCAAACTAATCCTGTTATAGTCCTGGTTCTCAAGTCTGAGATAAAGTCTGCTTGACCTATATACAATCAGCATGCCTTTGAACAACTTCTGGTTCAAGTAATATTTTATTAATTCTCAACTAATTTTTACACATTTTGATCTTAATTTTTTCGCCTGTGTTCAACTGGCTTAAATTACCTATTTATACGGTTCTCAAAAAATAAAAAAATATTTATGGTCTGTAAATTGCAACATTACTACTAAATACCTTTATAATTAAACAATAAAAAAATTATTAAATATATATATCAATTACTTAGGAGATAAAAAATGAGTGTTTCTCGTGATCAAATAAATGAAGCAATGACTCGATTTTTGGAACGTGGAGGTTCAATCCGTCGCTACGAACGAGTTGTAGGTGAGCCGATTTTAGGCAGTGATATATGGCTTACAGAAGACACACTGAATCTGATTGAAACAAATGACTCCGATTTTTGGAGCTAATCAAAAATTTCATTACCGTCTTTTTAGTCGAAGTATAACATTACATAACTTATTAAGGTTTAAAGTAGTTCTTCAACAACGAAGACACAGGAGAAAAAATGAGTGTTTCCAGCGA
>JAKUUF010000110.1 GCA_022448705.1 SAR324 cluster bacterium
AAGAGGCGATAAGTTATTCTTATTATTATTATTATTCAATTCAAAATCGTTCGATGTCACTGCATAGAAATCACTTTTTAATTCATCCAATGTACCCTCGTTTTGATTGCTCCCATACAGTACGGAATTAAGAGATTTGATACCTTTTTTTAATTTAGGTATTCTATCTCCAATTTGTTCCAGTCCCTGTGGAGGATCATCAGACCATACCGAATTTCCCCATTTTAATAATGCGTCCTGTACGGCAACCGGTTCTCCGCGATGTAATGCCTGTTCAACTTTTTTGACAGCAGACTTAATTTCAACCTGCTGATTACTTTTGAAATTATTTTCAATTTTAATTTCGCTCTTAACTTTTTTATTTCTATTGAAAAACCATATTAACAACGTCCCTGTCCAAAGTAGTGCAAATACAATTGCCAGAATTTTCCATAGCATGGATGACTTAATTACATCTGCAGGCTCATAGGCAACTATTGCTGTATTTTCTTTTACAGGTTCTACAGTTACTTCTGGTGTCACGTTTTCTTTGACTCTTCCAACTGCTGTCTGTACCTGAATTTCTTTTGACGGAATTACTACCGTGCGTAAATTATTAGTTGTTACATCCCACCAGCTTACTGAAATTTCCGGAAGAGTTATTATACCGTCCTGGTTTGGAATCAGTGCCCACTTTTCTTTACGAATACCTCTAAGACCATTAGTAGTATGTTCCGTTTCAATCTGTGGTTGATCAGCATAACCTTTAATTGTGTCCGGATAATAAAATGCTAATTCTGGAATTTGATTTCCTGTAACCCCCTCAGCAATAATTGTTAAAGTTCTGGTTACCGGTTCTCCAACTTTAAATACGGGTGGTTCAGGCTGCCATTTTTCAATGATTTCAAGATTATTTGCAGGCAGCCACCAACCCTTGTTTTGTTTTGGTATAGGCATAACTTCTACAGTTTGAGGCTTACTCATGCTGAAAATTCTCTGTCCACTCGATTTAAAGATATTGCCAAAATTGCCGAAATTACCAAAATTGCCGAAATTTCTGTTTAAAGCTGATCCCGTCTTTTTGTCGCCCTGATAACGAAGTTGCGGAATAGTAAGTATTCCGCTTTTATCAGGTATGACTGCGTACGTAATTTCAGTAATAACCTGTTTTTTGCCGTCTTCAACAGTCTTATATGTGGCCTGATTTACTTTTTCAACATGAGCTCCAGCAGTCTCCAGGGGAGTAATAGTTTCATTTTCCAGTTCTATACCGGTCCTGATGATACGTACCCGCGTCAGAACCTGCTGCTGCGGATAGACTTTTCTAGGTTCTGTAACAACTTCCAGGCGTACAGATTCCTGTTTTGATTTAAGAGCAGATTCAACGGCTTTCAAAAGGATTGGAGCAGTTTTTTCTTTTCCAACCTTTAAAGGTGGAATTTGATATTCGCCAGCAGCCGGAGCAATCAAAACATACGTCCAGCTGACTGTGCTGGTAAAAGAAGTGCCTACAATTGATGTTTTATTTTGTACGCTGCGGTTCAGAATTTCCAAACCTCGTATTACTCCTAAATCAGGTTCCTCCGGATCATCCACGTTTTTTGCCTCCACTTGCAGCTGAAACAGTTCCCCTACCATCACAGGATTTTTGTTTACCCAGGCTGTGACTTCACCCATCAGCGGATCAGCAATTATAATCAGCATCAAAAGCCAAATTATTTTCTTCATAATTTACCAGTATTGTTTACTCTCAATTTGTTTTTTATCACGACGTTGATATTCGCGCTTCATTTTGTTTCGTAGCAAACGGCCTGGATCATCTGGAATTTTCCTAAGCCACTGTTCCAGCTTTTGCTGTTTTGAACGATCTTCAGGACTTAAATCGGGATTTGAATTGGATGCAATTTTTTGTTGTTCAGGGCTATCAGACGATTTATTCTCATTTTTGTCAACATCGGCATGGTTTTTATTTTGATCTTTTTTACTGCCTTCATTTTGGTCTTCTTTTCCCTTTTGATTATTTTTTCCATGTTCCTCATCATGCTGCTGTTCTCCGGAATCTTTTTTTTCTGCTGATTGGTTTTTATCCTGCTCCGTACCGGGTTTTTGCTGACTTTCGGTTGATTCTGAACTTTGATCCTGCTTATTATTCTGCTGACCCTGCTGCTGCTTATTCTGTTGTGATTTATTCTGTGTCTTCAGCAGATCCTCAACCAATTTTTTATTAAACTTTGCATCCTTATGTTGAGGATTGTCTGATAATACTTTTTCATAAGAATCAATTGCATCCTGCAGACGTCCTGCAAATGCCAGAGCATTGCCCCGATTGAAGTTGGCACGAGTATTGTCCTGTTTGGCGAACTGTTCAGCTGCTTTTTCGAAGTCTCCAGAACGATATGCTGCTGTAGCCTTCCATTCGTTATCTTCAAAGAGTTTTGAAGCATAATCAGTTTCTCCCTGATAAAACAATTCTGTAGCCTGCTGGTCCGGACGCAACCACAAATCATCCCAGCTGAAGGCCCTCACTGTATCCGGTAATGCAAAAAATGCAGGTAAAATAATTAATCCTATTGAAAACAAAATGCCACGGCGAAACAACAACGCAGTCAATGGCAAAACTATCAGAAGCAGCCAGGGCCCTTCTTCATTCCACTTGTCTGAGGTTCGTTGCTGCTCATCTTCTGTATAGCTCCCTTCTGAAGTCTCTGCAGCAATAATTTGATTCACATCCCGATCATCAGGACTTAATAAAGTTAACTCACCATTAACTTGATTTGCCAATTTACGCAATGGCTTCAAATTCAATTTTGGAATTACTATGGCTCCGTTTCTATCTTTTAGAAAACCACCGGCTTTAAGAGCAATCGGTGAACCTGCTTCTGTTCCGACTGCCAATATAGAAAATTCATTAGCACCTGAAGCATTTTTTACAGCAGAGATTTCGGACTCCTCAATTCCATCTGTAACTAGAATTATATGACCCTGGCTCCCTATACTCCGGCTAAGTAAATCTGAAGCAAGTTCAACACCCAGGTCAGCACGGCTTCCTGGGACAGGCATAATATTAGGATGCAAGCCTGGTAGAAGTGCGGAAACGGTATTAGCATCATGAGTTAAAGGGCTGATTATAAAAGCCTCGCCTGCATATCCTACAAGTGCAGTTTCACCCTCGCTGAAATTATTCAGTAAATCTTCCAATTTAAATCGAACCCTATCAATTCGTGTTGGCTTGACATCCGCTGCAAGCATGGAAAATGATAAATCCAGAACCAGCACTCTTGCCTGTGATTTTTTAATCAGGGGCTGTGGTTTTTTTTGCCAGACAGGACCAGCCATGGACAGCAAAAGCAGTGTACCTGCTAAACACATGACCCAGGGAAGCAGTTTTCGTTTATGCTGTGATGGACTTGTGGCCAGAAACTCAAGTAAATGAGACTCAACCTCCCTGTCCCAATCTCCCTTTTGCCACCATTTTTTCCGCAACATAAAAACCATCCACCACACAAGAGGAACTGCTAATAACCAGAGAGGTCGTAAAAAATGAAACTCAGAAATAATAGTTTCCATTATTTATTTTGATTAAATGACTAATAATCAAATCAATTATCAGTTTCGATAGATTAATATCAAAAACCAGGAACCAATTGCTAACACCGCAAAACCAAGCGGCCATACATATAATGCCTGACGAGGTCTGAAAACCTCTTTTTCTATTTCAACAGGTTCGATTACATCAATCATCGAGTAAATATTCTCCAGTTCTTCGGTACTTCGTGCACGAAAATAGCTGCCTCCTGTATCACTGGCTAATGACTGCAGCAAAACCTCATCCAGTTCAGAAGATGGATTTATTTTTTGTGTTCCCAAAAATGTGCGTACCCATACTTCATCCGCACCTACTCCAATAGTATGAATCCTTAATCCGGTTTCCTTTGCAAGTATACCAGCATCTTCCGGAGAAACCTCTCCTGCAGTATTTTGACCATCTGTGAGTAATATTAATACTTTTTGGGTGTCCGGCAGATCCTTCATTCGCTTAACCGCAAGTCCGATTGCACTTCCTATTGCAGTGCGTTGGCCGGCTAGTCCCAGTTCAGACTCTTCCAGCATTTGCCCCAATGTTTGACGATCAAAAGTCAAAGGCGTTTGCAAGTACGCCTGATCGCCAAATAAAATCAGTCCCAACCGGTCACCTTTTCGTCGCTCGATAAAAGGTCTCAATACATATTTAACAACTTCTAAACGTGTTACTGCCCTACCTTCAATCTCCAGATCCTTCTCTTTCATACTGCCAGAAAGATCAACAGCAAGCATAACACTTCGACCTGTTACAGGAAGTTCAACTGCTTCACCAACCCACTGCGGTCTCATTGCTGCTAAAACAATTGAGCTCCATACAATAGTCGCTGGAATTAAAAATTTTGAAAATACTTTCTGTGTAATAACTGCTTGAGGTAAATCTGCAATTCGTTCAAAGAAGGGGACTCGAAGAGCCTGTGCAGTTACCTTGCGGGGAGGAAGAAGGCGAAACAAAAAAGGCAGAGGCCAAATCAAAGCTGCCCAGAGCCAATAAAATTCAAATGCTCCACTTTCTAAAAAGAACATTCTCCAAAAATGTAATTTAAATTTAGTGTCTTGATGAACTGATCCATTTCTTCACCAGTGGGAATAATGAATTCATATCATGATTTACTTTTTGTTGAAACATTTCATTTCCCAATACTTTCCCGGCTCCCTGTGAGAACTCTTTTGTTTTACCTGTTTTATCAAGAAATTCCAACCATGAAGAACCTT
>JAKUUF010000111.1 GCA_022448705.1 SAR324 cluster bacterium
AAAAAAGTATACCTTGTTCCAGAAGATAGGAAACAGCAGGGACTTTTTATCGAATTGCCAATCAGGAATAATATCTCCATGTCCATTTTACGAAACATTTCTCTGTGGGGATTTTTGAACTGGAAAAAAGAAAAAGAGATTGTTGAGCTAGCAAGGAAAAAACATTCAATAGCAATGGTATCTGGGAACCAGGAGATTCAATACCTCAGTGGAGGCAATCAGCAAAAGGTGGTGCTTGCTAAATGGCTTCAAACCAGACCAGAAGTTATCATCATGGATGAACCTACACGAGGTATAGACGTTGGCGCAAAATTCGAAATATATCAACTAATGCGACAATTGAATAAGGCGGGGATAGCGATACTAATGATTTCATCAGAACTCATAGAAATTCTTGGGATGAGTGACCGCATTCTTGTTATGAAAGAAGGAAGTATAGTTGCTGAGCTTCAATCTTCTGAGACTTCAGAAGAACAAATTATTGAATATGCAACGACAAAATAGATTAGCAATCTGATTATGATTAATTATTAAATCGAAACCTATGAAAAGATCATTTTTTCAGAAACATTCTCTGATTCTAGTTGTTTATGGATTGGTTATGATTTTGATGCTCATTGGTACGTTCAATTCCGAACGTTTCCTGACTCTTCGAAATTTAACAAATGTATTTAGACAGGCAGCCTATCTAGGTACTGCTGCTTTGGGTGAAATGTTAGTGATTCTTACAGCTGGAATCGATCTTTCAATAGGTTCCCTGGTCAAATTGTGTGTACTTGTTTCAGCTATCCTCATGGACGGCAATCCAGACAATGTTTGGATTGCCGTATTATTGACTCTTGGAATTGGACTTCTGGTCGGTTTAATCCATGCCTTTTTGATCAATGAACTTAACCTTTCTCCTTTCGTTGTAACTTTTGCGTCTCTCTTCATTCTTCAGGGAATTTCCCTAACCATTACAACCAAACCAATTGGTCGGGCAAGCAGAGATTTTCTCATGCTCTACAGCCAGAAATTTTTGGGTGTACCAATCATTGTTTATTATTTTATTTTTATCACTCTCTTGATAATGTTTCTATTAAGAAAGACAGTGTTTGGAAAACATATTTATGCCATAGGGGGGAACCTTTCAGTAGCAGAGTTATCGGGGATTCAAATCAAAAAAGTACGTTATGGAGTCTATTCGCTATGCAGCGTACTTGCTGCTTCAACAGGTTTGCTCTGGCTGATGCGAATGGGGGTCGGAGATCCAGTGATTGGGAAAGAATTGGAACTGAATGCTATTATTGCCGTAGTAATTGGAGGTACAAGCCTTTTCGGGGGTCGTGGAACTGTTACCGGTGTTATTGGAGGGATACTTCTATTGACATTCACTGACAACCTGTTAGTTGTTCTTGGAGCAAGTCAATTCATTAGTGGGCTTGTCAAAGGAATTATTTTTGTTGCTGCTGTTGCTCTGTATAAACAAGAAGACAGGTCTAGGGGGGCACATTCAGGTCCATGAACGACAAAATTTTTATACAATATTGGGAGGAATACCTAATTTCCGAAAGTAATCCGCAGCCTGGCTCACATGTGATTTCCCATTATTAAGAGAAATCTGCAAATGGCCTGGAAGCAGGGCATCAAAATCTAATTCCTCTATTTTAAAAATTGAATCAGCATAAACATCAATTTTACAGTCATGGATGTTTTGAAGCAGGATTTTTCCTCCCCAAAATACCATATCCCCACCGAACAGATATTTCCTTTCTCCTCCGCTTAATAGAAAGCTTAAATGTCCTTCACAATGACCAGGAGTTTCAAAGGTTTCCATAGTCAAGCTGCCTATCTGAACTATGTCACCCTCTGAAAGTTCTACATCAACTTCACAAGGCTTCAATTTAAAATCTTCAGGATAGAAGCCGACGGCTTTACCAACATCCAGTGAGGCAGCCTTCTCATCACCATTTCTGATCTGTGTCGCCACAGATTTTGCAGCACACATTTCAGCATCCAGTATAGTCCTGGCTTCAGCGGCAGCACCAACATGATCACAATGATAATGGGTTACAAAAATCTTTCTGATGTTCTTAGGATCCAGACCATCATCACGTATGTTTGACAGGACTGTGTCAAAGTCTTTGTTGATTCCGCAACCTGGATCAACGATCGCTAGCTCTGAACCACTGTTGATGATATAAACGTGACAGTCCAGCCTGCCGGATATATCGAAACCGTAATATCCCCCTCCCACAACGTGGATGTCACTGGTGAGTTTCATTAATGTACTGTAGGAACAACCGGCAACTTAACAATTCTTTAAGTTGCCAGTCGTTATATACTTAAAGGATAGAAATTCCTGACAAGATGTGTCAGGTGTGATTGTTTATTTTCTCAGATAACCTAATTTTTCAAGTCTTTTGTCTGGAAAGAGTATAGGACCAAAAACATCGTCACTCCATTTTTTATTGTAATATCTTTTTCCTTCGGAATCTGTAAAGGTCCCAGTGCCAGGAAGATTATCCACAAAGTCAATGAATCTTGGAACAAGTCGACCTCGTAAAATATTTACTGCAGCATCCATGCACAACACTACCATCGCATTAGGATACTGCCAGGCCCCATATTTCAGGTCATTTTCTACAGCTTGTTTCAGGAAACCAGTAGCATACTCTCCACCACCGATTGGAGGAATCTTCATACCTTTGTCAAGGTAGGCGCTTACAATACCTTGAGACATTTGTGCACCTCCTGACCAAATACCATCGATACTGTCACCATACTTTACCAGCCATGTTTCCATTATACGTTTTGCCTCAGCGGTGGACCAGTTCCCAGGTTGTTCATCAACTAGATCAATACCAGAATATTTTTTAAAAGTTGCTTTCCCGCCTGCTTCCATGACATCAGATGTGCTCGTTCCTGGAATTCCTGTCATCATTAACACTCTTCCTTTACCATTAAGCTTTTCAGTAAGATACTTTGCTAAACCTGCACCACTGGCATAGAGGTTGGTTCCGACCTCGGTGACAAAATTATCTGTTTCTACAGCACTTGCACACAACACAACTGGGACTCCTTGTGCCATAGCTCTCTCAACTGGTGCTGTAAGAGCAGCAGCTCCCATAGGGACGAGAATCAGGGCATCGGGTTCCTGAGCCAAAAGATCCTCCACCTGAGGGACCTGTTTGTCGGCTGAAGCCTGAGCGTCTGCATACAGTAATTCACTGATGACCCCTTTCCCAAGTTCTTCAGTATACCAATATGCATGTTCATCAAATAGTGCGGACCATGAGTTACTTGTTCCCTGTGCGGCTAATGCTATTCTGTAGGGACCGGCTTTCCGGAATTTGGTAGTGTCATATCTCTGCCCCTTTCGTTTTAGAACACTTTGTAAATAAGGGGATGATTTTATTTCCTGTTGGGTGAAAGCATCTGCTGCAAACAGTTGAAATGCTAAAGGTCCCAGCAATATTGCCAGACTTACAGAAAAAAACTTTTTGAAATTCAATTTAATTTTCATAAATATCTCCCATTGACTTGAACATTAATTACGACCATAATGAAAATCCACATGGTATATTATAAATTAATTATGTCAAGTCTTGATCTCAAATTTATCTACCCAAAGATAGAGAAATTTTCGATTTAGTCTGACAGACTTGATCAAGTAAAATTAAAATCAAGCATTACATGGAGTGATTTATGGCTGAAAAATATGAAAATCAAGAACATCAAAAACCAGTTGGCAAGATGAGTGCAGAGGAAATGGGAATATTCCTTGAAAAAGGGAACACCCTTAGGATGGCCTGCTTGAAGCCTAACGGAGATCCTTTTGTTGTCCCCTGTTGGCATCATTGGGAAAATAAAAGTGAATGTGACAGAGGATCAGGCTGTGACTGCATTAACGGTTGTTTCTGGGTTATTCCCAGATCACGCTCGAAATGGGCTGAATACCTGAAAAATGACCCGCGCTGCAGCTGGGTCATTGATGATGACCAGACGATGGAAAAAGTACTTTGTGAAGGAGTAGCTGAACTGGTCGAAGAAAGTGTAGTAGATGGTAAATGGGTTGGGATTGGTGAAAAAATGGCCGTTCGTTATCTTGGTCCAGATGGACCGACATATCTGGTGCCAACCTTAAATCAGCCCCGTTGGCTTTTCAGGCTTCGTCCCACCAAATTAAGAAGCTGGCAGGGAGTAGGCTGGGCTAAAAGTTACTGGGTAAAGGAAACTGGAGGACCAAGCTGGAAGGAAGCCCATAACTTAGCTTGATTCAGGTTACTCTCTCCCAAAATCTTGTTTGACGAAGATATTTCTGACTTCTTGTATTCCCTTTATTAAGCATTAAGTCAGAAAGGTCTTCAGGAGTATCTATATCAAGTCCAAATCCAGTGAGCTCTCTGGAATTAATTTTTAGACCTCTTTTTTGAGCAATCTCTTTGTGCCGAACAAAACTTTCCTTCCCAAACCTAAGTGGCATGATGTAAGGTGGCGTAAGTACCAGACAATTTGATCCGGACTTGTCTTGGGAAGGGTTAATTCAGCCTGAAGGCGCCGGAGGATGAGTCTCTAAAACACTATAGATCTCTTTATCTGTTACCAATGGAATATCTGCAGGAATAAGAAACATTCCATTAACACCTTTTCCCTCGAGAAAATTGGCAGATTCAATGGCTGCTTGATTTAGACCACGGTCTGGGCCAGTTGTAAAAACTGATACCCCATAAATTTTTGCTATAGAGATTGCGTTCTGGCAATTAGTGGCCAAAATGATTTTTTC
>JAKUUF010000112.1 GCA_022448705.1 SAR324 cluster bacterium
AAACGGGAAGCTGCATCCAATTCAGGAAAGTTTCCGTGAAAAACACGGACTGCAGTGCGGTTTCTGTACTCCGGGAATGATCATGTCTTCATGGCAGTTGCTGGAAAGAAACCCGAATCCGTCAGAAGATGAAATCAGGCATGCACTGGAAGGTAACTTCTGCAGGTGTACCGGTTACCATAATATTGTAAATGCGGTTCAGGACGCCGCTAATAAAGCATAGGAGACTCATTGGGTGATTTAATAGGGAAATCAGTTAAACGGGTTGAAGATAACCGTTTCATAAAGGGTGAAGGAAAATATACAGATGACTTCAACATGGATAACCAGACGTATGCCATTTATGTAAGAAGTCCGCATGCGCATGCAAATATAAAAGGTGTTGATACTTCCAAGGCCGAAGCGATGGAGGGCGTTGTAAAGGTATTCACCGGTAAGGATATAGCTGATGCAGGCATTGTCGGGAGCATTTGTGGGTGGCAGGTTGATTTCAAGAACGGTGATACCATGAAGGAGCCGGGCCATCCGATTATGGTTGCAGATAAAGTGCGCCATGTGGGTGATGCTGTCGCATTAGTCATTGCTGAAGACAGACAAACAGCCAGAGATGCTGCTGGACTTGTAGAAGTAAATTATGAAGTACTTGATGCGGTTGTGGACCCAAAGAAAGCGACACAGGATGGAGCTCCGCTGGTTCATGATGATGTTCCGAACAATACTATCTTTGACTGGGAACTTGGTAATAAAGAGGAAACAGATGCGGCTTTTGAAAAAGCACACCACATCACTGAACTTTCATACCATAACCAGAAGCTTATACCTAATGCAATTGAGCCCAGGGCGGCTTTGGGGCATTACGATTCGAATGAAGATAAGTACACCCTGTACACAACTTCGCAGAATCCGCATATGGCGCGTTTGATTATCGCTGCATTTGTTCTGAGTATTCCTGAACACAAACTCAGAGTTATTTCTCCAGATGTGGGCGGAGGTTTTGGAAGTAAAATTTTTGTCTACAATGATGAGTGCGGAGTTCTCTGGGCAGCAAAACAGATCGGTCGTCCAGTGAAGTGGACTGCAGACCGGACCGAGGCATTTTTCACTGACTGCCATGGGCGTGATCATGTCACAGATGCGAAGATAGCCCTGGACAAAGAAGGAAAGATAATTGGATTGAGAACAAAAACCTATGCATCTCTGGGTGCATATTTATCCAATTTCTCATCATGTGTGCCCACCTATCTACATGGCACACTGATGCAGGGATTATACACCTCACCAGCTGTTCATGTAGATGTTACTGCTGTTGTAACACATACTGTTGCTGTTGATGCTCTTAGAGGAGCAGGACGTCCGGAAGCAGCATATGCCATCGAGCGACTAGTAGAGACTGCAGCCCGTGAAATTGGGATGGATCCTGCTGAATTCCGTCTTAAAAATTTCATTCCTCCGTTTGATGGTGTAAAACAGCCGGGTTATCAAACCCAGGTAGCTTTACAGTACGACAGTGGAAATTATGAGGGTGCATTAAAGAAGGCACTTAAAAATGCAAATTATGAAAAACTGAAAAAAGAAAGGGATAAAGCTCGTTCTGACGGTAAGCTGATGGGCATCGGCTTTTCAACTTACGTAGAAGCTTGCGGTATTGCGCCTTCTGCTGTAGTTGGTTCATTAGGTGCGCGTGTAGGTTTATACGATGCTGCAAGCATCCGTGTTCATCCAACTGGGAAAGTAACAATTCACGTTGGTGCACATTCACATGGTCAGGGCCATGAAACTACATTTTCTCAGATTGTGGCAGACTCCTTTGGAATTGGCATGGAAGACGTGCACGTATTGCATGGTGATACTGAGAATGTTCCCTTTGGAATGGGTACATATGGATCACGCAGCTTGGCGGTCTGCGGCAGCGCCATTATGAAAAGCGTGGATAAAGTCAAAGAAAAAGGGGCAAGGATTGCTGCACACAAACTGGAATGTTCTCCCGAAGATCTGGAATTTGCAAATGGATCATGGACTGTTAAAGGTACAGATAAATCTGTTGGATTTGGGGATGTTGCACTTACGGCATATGTCCCACACAATTATCCAGAGAATGAAGAACCAGGTTTGGATTTCGCAAGTTTTTATGATCCTGCCAATTTTGTTTACCCATTTGGGGCTCATATATGCGTTGTAGAAGTAGATAAGGACACTGGGGAAGTAAAAGTTGTCAGATATATTACAGTTGACGATGCAGGGAATATTATAAATCCAATGATTGTTGAAGGGCAAGTTCATGGCGGAGTAGCCCATGGAATCGGGCAGGCTCTTTATGAAGGTGCCGTCTATGACGATTCAGGTCAACTGTTGAACGGTTCAATGCTGGATTACTGTATGCCCAGAGCAGATAACTTCCCAATGTTTGAAACAGATACCACTGTAACCCCTTGTCCTCACAACCCGTTAGGTGTTAAGGGAATTGGAGAAGCTGGAACAATAGGTTCAACACCAGCCGTTGTAAACGCAGTAGTTGATGCTTTGTCTGATTACGGGGTGAAGGATTTACAGATGCCGCTTACACCGCAGCGTGTTTGGGGTGCAATGCAAAACTGATTAGTGGTAAAAAACAATTTGAATATACTAACTCATTAAAAAAGAGGTAAAAATGATTCCTGAATCTTTTGATTATCAACGAGCAGGTTCAGTGAGAGAGGCACTTACCCTTCTTAAGCAGCATGGTGAAAATGCAAAAGTACTGGCAGGAGGGCACAGCCTTATTCCAACCATGAAGCTCAGACTGGCCAATCCAGGGACACTGATTGACATTGGCGGTATTTCTGAACTTAAGTACATAAATGACAAAGGAGATTACCTGGCAATTGGGGCGGGTACAACGCACTGGATGGTAGAAACATCAAGTCTTGTCCAACAAAAAGCTCCGGCATTGAGCCAGGCAGCTGGGCAGATTGGGGATGTGCAGGTTAGAAACCGAGGAACAATCGGCGGTGTTTTAGCCCACTCTGATCCGCAGGCTGATTATCCCGGAGTCGTACTGGCACTTAATGCCACAATTGTTGCTGAAGGATCTGGAGGAGAACGCACAATTGAGGCAGTTGATTATTTTACCGGTCTTTGGGAAACTGCACTTGGTGAGAATGAAATTCTTACTGAAGTCAGGATTCCCGTGGACAGTGCTAATGCCAATTCATGCTATCTCAAGTTCCCACAGCCTGCATCCCGCTATCCATATGTGGGCTGCGCAGTGGCTATGGACAATTCCGGAGGAAATTGTTCTGAAGTCCGAGTTGGTTTCAGCGGAGTTGCTGAATCCGCTTTTCGTGACAGCGGAGTTGAAGATGCAATCAGGGGACAGGCACTGAAAGATGAAACAATTGCAGCAGCTTCAGCTAAAGCTGCTGAGGGACGCACTGTTCTCAGCGATTATTTTGTCAGTGAAGAATACAGGCGTGCAATGGCCCAGGTTTATGCTAAGCGTGCACTGGCACAGCTTTCCTGATCCGCTTCGTACATTATCCCTGTCATTAATATTAAGAATGACAGGGATTTCCCTCAGTTTAGCAGCCTGATCATTCCTTATTAAACCACCTGAAATTACTATTCTGAAAATTAGATTATGATTGATTTACGTAGCGATACAGTTACTCTTCCTACACCTGAAATGCGGGAAGCAATGTACCAGGCATTTGTTGGCGATGATGTCTTTGGTGATGATCCCACCATAAACAATCTTGAAGAGCGCGTTGCAGAAATTCTTGGCAAAGAAGCCGCAGTTTACATGCCTTCCGGGACCATGACTAATCAGGTTGCAATCCGCACTCACACTGAGCCCGGAGATGAAATTTTGCTTGAACAGAGTGCCCACGTTTATTTTAATGAAGCTGGCGCTACAGCCGCACTTTCAGGTGCAATATGTCGTTTAATCCCAGGCGACAGAGGTGTTTTTGGAGCAGAGGATATGGAGGCAGCAATCAGGCCGGTAAATGATCATTACCCTCGAACAAAACTGGTATGTGTGGAAAATACAGCCAATCGCGGTGGTGGTAAAGTGTGGCCGCTTGAAAAGCTTGCTGAAGTGAAAAAAACTGCCCATGAAAATGGTTTGAAAATTCATCTAGACGGTGCACGAATATGGAATGCCGCAGCCGCGATGAATATTCCGGAGAGTGAAATTGCAAAACATTTTGATTCCGTAAGCGTCTGTTTTTCCAAAGGACTGGGTGCACCTGTGGGATCTGCACTGGCGGGAAGCAGTGATTTTATTATGGAGGCCAGGCGCTTCAGGAAACAATTTGGGGGGGGAATGAGACAGGCTGGAATTATTGCTGCAGGTGCCTTATACGCTCTTGAAAATAACCGTGAAAGATTAACGGTCGACCATGATAATGCAAAAATATTTGCCAAGGGACTTGCTGAAATAAATGGAATTGAAATAAATCCTGATGATGTGGAAACTAATATTATTAATTTCCGTATGCAAGGAATGACTACAGATGAGCTAATAGAGAATCTTAATAAGCAGGGTACTCATGTTCTTCCTAAGGACAGCATCACGATTCGTGCGGTTACAAATTTAATGGTATCTGAATCACAAATCAATATTGCTCTGGATCATGTCAGGAATGCTATGAACTCATAAATTGAAAAGCAATTACTGTTAGAGAGTATTCAGCATTATGCAAATCGGTGTTTTGACTAATTAATTGTTAATCAG
>JAKUUF010000113.1 GCA_022448705.1 SAR324 cluster bacterium
TCTTATTAAAGGTGGATATCTTGAAAAGCCCAGCAAGATTGGATTCCCTAAAGGAACAAAAGTCACAGTGGAACGCCTTTTTTTCAATACACCGGCAAGATTAAAGTTCCTGAAAACCACAGCAACAGAACTTCAGCATATTCAGCTGCATATTTTGCAAAAATCTCTTGCTAATCCGGATATTCATTTTCGACTAACACACAATAGACAACTGCTGCTCAATTTACCTGGGGGACAGGGACTGCAAACACGCATTCAGCAAATATTTGGTGAAGAGTTTTTAGACACTATTTTTCCGGTAAATCATGAGGAAACATCTCTGCTTTTTTCCGGGTTCATTTCATTTCCTTCAAAACCCAGAAAAAGCAGACGCTGGCAGTATATTTTTGTGAATGATCGAAATGTCAAATCTCCTGCTGTAAACCATGGGATTTACGATGGTTATGGCGTCTTTCTGGGAAAAAGCCAGCATCCTGCTTTTTTTCTTAACATTCATTTAGATCCAACTGAAATAGATGTAAATGTGCATCCGGCCAAAACGGAAATTCGTTTCCGTAACAGTCAGCTGGTTCACACAATTCTGGCAGACCAAATTTCCACTGCCCTGAAAGAATGTGCCAGCCGCAGGTTTTTTGGCCGGGAGCATTCACAATCCCAAATGTCGTACACTGGAGTTTCAGGGCAAATTGAAATGCCGATGGAAGACCCGCTGCCTTTGGAGGGGAAAAAATCATCAAATACACAGGCATCAAAGAAATCTCGTCTCAAAATTGAAGCAAGAGAGCTGCCACCCAGGGGTTCGCTTAGACAGTCTGGATCAGCAAAAAAAGCATTCCAAAATCAAGAAACTGTATCTGCCAGCTCAACTTTCCCGGACAGCAAAACAAAAACTCCTATTTCTCTACTAACAACTGTATACACAACTTCAAGTCCGGGAAATAAAAATTTTGCTTCCGGAAACAAGATACGAAATCTGTTCCTGATTTCTCCGCTTCCTAGTCTGCCAAAAAAAACTCGGGTTCTGGGGCAGTTCCGGGGAACTTATATCATTGCCGAAAATGATGCTGGACTGGTGCTAATTGATCAATGTGCTCTCCACCAACGCCTGCTTTACGAGACATTTGTTGAAGCAATTCAAAAAAAAGAAGTCCCGGTTGAAACTTTCAAAGCTTCATTATTGTTGGAACTAACACCTCAGGAATCTGTACTGCTTGAACAACATTTAGAACCTCTGTCGCTTTCCGGATTTGCTGTAAGTCCATTTGGGGGAAGCACCTTTGCAGTCAATTCTATTCCAAAGTTTCTGGTCGAGGATCAAGTTAATAAAGTGATTAGTGCAATCCTGGACAGATCGGCACTTTTTGGGAAAGGTGGACATGTTGAAGAAATCTTAAGGGATATAGCTCTGACAGTAGCAGAGTTTGCCTCAATAAAACCAGAGCAGATGCTTGAAATGGCGGAAATGGAATGTTTGCTTGCCCAGTGGGAAGCCTTGGGAAGTCCTTTATCCTCCATGCAGGATACTCCGTTTTTAGTTGAACTTTCTGTGCAGGAACTCGAAAAAAGATTAAGGCTTTGAGTGTAACCTTTCTCAAAAATGTTAATTGACTTGATCATGATTTGCCTCGAAATGTTAGAATGTTTGCTTTGACACTAAATCAATTTTGGCAACGATTTTACTTTAGATGCAGTTTTGAAAAACGGCTGTATGTTTGGTTAAATCTTCAGTGCTTTGCTTCATAATTAAGTAAAATTCTTTCACTGAAAAACGTTATGATTTCATTTGAACCTCTCAAAACTGCACTTAAAAAATTATACATCCTGAGAATTCTTTGCCTAAGACTTAATGATAAGCTTGAATAAAAAATGTCAGAAAAAAATCAACATCACAGACTGATTATACTTGGTTCGGGTCCTGCCGGACTGACTGCGGCTATCTATTCCGCAAGAGCAATCTTAAATCCTGTGGTAGTATCCGGACGTGAAGCCGGAGGACAGCTGATGATAACAACAGATGTTGAAAATTATCCAGGCTTCCCTGAAGGAATTAAAGGCCCGGAAATGATGGAGCTACTGAAGGAACAGGCTTTGCGATTTGGGACCAAGTTTTTATCAGGGGATGTGATTGAGGTTGATTTAAGGCAACGCCCTTTTAAGCTGAATTTGGAAAACAAAGACACCCTGACGTGCGATTCGCTGATTATTTCATCTGGGGCTTCCGCACGCTGGCTTGGTTTGGACTCAGAAAAAGAATTCAGCGGCAAAGGGGTTTCAGCCTGTGCTACCTGTGATGGTTTCTTCTTCCGTGATCAGGATGTTGGAGTTGTTGGCGGAGGCGATACTGCCTTGGAGGAAGCTCTTTATCTGGCAAATATGTGCAAAAGTGTCACACTGATTCACCGGCGTGATGAATTGCGAGGCAGCAAAATCATGCAGAAACGCGCCATCGATCATGAAAAAATATCGATTTTTTGGGATACGGTTGTTGAAGAAGTAGTAGGCAACCCCAAAGACGGAATGACTTCACTTAAAGTGAGGAACGTCAAAACTGATGAAGTTTCCGAACATCCATTTACTGGATTGTTCATTGCAATAGGACATACTCCAAATACCAGTTTATTCAAAGATCAGCTGGAACTGGATGAAAACGGTTATATACAAGTGACTCCCGGTACTACTTATACATCGGTCGAAGGAGTTTTTGCATCTGGAGATGTCCAGGATCATGTTTATCGGCAGGCAGTTACAGCTGCCGGTACCGGATGTATGGCTGCAATAGACGCTGAGCGTTGGCTTGCTGAACATTTTGGCTAAATAATTATTTACAGTCTTTAATTCAAATTTAAAAAAACTTCTATTAAAAAATAATTTAAAAAAACTAATGCAAATTATAAAAAATCATGAACAACAAATCTGTACTTGCGGTCGTTACAGCCCAAACTGCTGTAATTATTGGATTGCTCTATTTAATATGGAATCAGAAATCAAATGAATTAATCTTAAATAAAAACATAATACTCTTAACAGCAATTTTTTCAGTTGCACTACTGATAGCGGTAATATTACTGCACACAAAAAAATCAATTGCCAGCAAAGATAATGTAAGGAAAGACGGCACTGTGAAATGGTTCAGCCCAAGTAAGGGCTTTGGTTTTATTGAACAGGACTTTGGTGATGATCTCTTTGTCCATCAGTCAGAAATACGTCAGTCCGGATTTCGTTATCTGATTCTTGGGGACCGAGTTGAGTATGAAGTAGGATCCGGGAAAAAAGGGCCCGTTGCTCTCAAAGTAATCCGGACCAGGCCTGCTGACCCGGAAAAATATGAAACTTATATTGAAGAACCAGACGAGGACAGGATTAGGCAGGTTTCTTAAAGGAGCATATCTCAAGCATGAAAAGAGAAAAACTAGTTTTAGCTTATTCAGGCGGTCTTGATACCTCGGTAATCGTACATTGGCTGAATAATCAAGGATATGAAGTAATTGCTCTTTGTCTTGATTTAGGACAAAAAGTAGAAGACTTGGATGAAATCCTTGAAAAAGGACAAAAAGCCGGCGCTGCAAAAGTTCTGGTAGAAAATGTGGAAGAAGAGTTTGTTAAGGATTATGTGTTTAGCTCCATTCACTGGAATGCATTATATGAAGGTACTTATCTGCTTGGGACTTCACTGGCTCGTCCACTGATTGCCAAAAAACAGATTGAAATTGCAGAAAAGGAAGGTGCTTCTGCTGTATCCCATGGTGCTACAGGCAAAGGCAATGATCAGGTTCGGTTTGAGTTAAGTTATTATGCACTTAAACCTGATATTCGAGTGATTGCTCCCTGGAAAATTCCAGAGTTTTACCAAAAATATCCTGGGCGTTCAGAATTACTGGACTATGCAAAAAAATTTGGCATACCTGTGAAGGCCACCAAAGAAAGTCCCTGGAGTTCAGATGAAAACCTGATGCATATCAGTTTTGAATCAGGAATGCTGGAAGATCCATGGCAAGCTCCGCTGCAGGAAATGTTTGAATTATCAAAGTCTCCTCAACAAGCACCTGATGATCCTCAGGAAATTCTAATTGAATTTAAAAATGGCAGCCCAACTGCAATTGACGGTAAAAAGTACTCTCCTGCAAAGTTGCTGAGACAGCTCAATGAAGTAGGCGGAAAACATGGAATTGGCAGAGTAGATATGGTGGAATCACGATTTGTAGGTATGAAAAATCGTGGTGTTTATGAAACTCCTGGTGGAACAATATTGCATATCGCACATCGGGCAATTGAATCACTTACATTAACCCGCGGAGTGATCAATTTGAAAGATTCGCTAATGCCACGATTCGCACAATTGACATACGATGGTTTCTGGTTTTCTCCTGAAATGGAAATTTTACTTGATATGGTTAAGAAAACTCAGGAACCAGTGAATGGCACTGTTCGTCTCGAACTATACAAGGGGAACTGTACGGTTACAGGACGCAAATCACCTAATAGCTTGTACGTTGAGGACATGGCAACTATGGAAGCAGATCACGGTGCTTATGATCCAAAAGATGCTGTTGGCTTCATCAAGCTTCATGCACTGCCACTCCGAATTCATGCAGGCCTGAAAGCAAACTCTGAAAACTAGAAGAAAACTTTTTAAAATTATCTTTCTTAACCTTGAAAGAAGTAT